>CAMCBC010000166.1 GCA_945872775.1 Spirosoma fluviale
CAGGCATGCCTGCTTCTTGAAATAGGTCCAAAGAAGCTTGGTGCACCGCCAAGGAGAGGACGTTGGAACAAGCAAGTTGCCACCCGTCGGCTCCATGCATGGGTTGAAATCCTTTTTCCATTTTGAAGCGCTCCGCTTCACTATGGCCCCACCAGCCTGCAAATCGATGAAGGTCAGGCCGATCGGCATATCGCTCGTGAACAAATATTCCAGAGACATTTCCAGGACCTGAATTCAAATATTTGTAGCTGCACCAAGTTGCAAAATCTACATCCCAGTCGTGAAGTTGTAGTGGAGCATTTCCAGCTGCATGGGCCAAATCAAATCCAGCTACCGCGCCGACCTCATGAGCCGCTTGGGTGATGGCTTGGATGTCAAAAAGTTGCCCCGTGTAATATTGGATTCCAGCCATATTGACCATGGCCAATGCACTGCCTTGCTTTTTGATTTCTGCGACTATATCCTCGGTACGCAAAGTGTATTCTCCATGCCTTGGCTGAAGCTCCACCAACACCTCTTTGGGATCGAGACCATGAAACTTGATTTGAGTTTCCAGCATGTATTGGTCTGAAGGAAAGGCCCCGCCTTCTACGATGATTTTAAATCGAGTAGGGGTAGGCTGGTAAAAGGACACCATCAAGAGGTGCAAATTGACCGAAAGGTAATTCATTGCGACCACCTCCTCGGGCAAAGCACCTAGGATTTGAGCCAAAATGGGCTTTGATTTCTTCCGTACCGAATACCAAGGATCTTCCCCATGAAAATACCCATCTACCCCCATGTTTGCCCAAGCGGCCAACTCCTTTTCAAGGTAAGATGAAGCCGTCTTTGGCTGTAAGCCTAGCGAATTGCCGCAAAAATAAAGGGCATCTTTTCCATTGATTTTGGGAAAGTGAAAGCGGGATCGAAAATGAGCCAAGGGATCCAATGCATCTAGCCCTTTGGCAAAAGATTCGGTGTATTGGTAGTGAGGAAAGGGGGTCATTGTGGAAGGGGATATTGGGTGTCTATTCTTGAAATCAATGTGCACAGCTTTTGTTTGTGCTGCTTTAGTTTTTTTAGGCTAACTAATTCGTTGGAAGAAAAATTTAACTCCTTTTTTTTCGAAAGATACCTACAAAATAGGTTCAAAGTCTTCGCAGGGCCGCTCATGCTTTCCTTTTTTTGGCTTAATTTGTGTCAAGACTCCCAACTCCATGACCTACCCCATTGCGGACCTGCATTGTGATTTGCTTTCCTTTATTTCGAAGGTTCCAAAGGCAGATCCCTTTGACCCCGATCAAATCGCTTGTGCTTTTCCTTGGCTAAAAGCTGGGGGAGTACGGGCGCAGGTGATGGCCATCTACACCGATGTACATCCGGGGAGCATGAAATTGGCAAGCCAACAGGCAGCGATTTTTGTTCAGCTTCTTGAGGACCATTCGGAAACGGTATGCAGATGGGATGCGGCCTTTCAGCAGCAGCTGGAGACTACCGAGCAACTAGGAATCATTGCTTCCATTGAAAATGCTGCTGGCATAGGCACAGCAACTGCCAGTTGGAAGGAAATCTATGCCCAGTTTGATGCCTTGCTGGAAAAGGTGGGTTCACTCGCCTACATCAGCCTCACGCACCATACCGAAAATCGATTTGGTGGGGGCAATTACACCGAAGGTATTGGCTTGAAAGAAGATGGCAAACGCTTGCTCGACTACCTAGCAGGCAAGCGCATTCCCGTAGACCTTTCCCATACCTCAGATCTGCTTGCGGAAGGAATTTTACATCACATCGACCGACACCATTTACCAATTCCAGTGATCGCCAGCCACTCCAACTTCCGAAGCATTTGGGACCACAAGCGGAATTTGAGCGATGAATTTGCACAGGAGATCATCCATCGTGGAGGCATCATTGGGGTCAACTTCCTGCGCGCTTTTTTGGATAATGAGCAGCCAGAAAGATTGTTTGAACACCTGATCTATGGTTACAAGCTCCACGAGCAAGCGATTGCCTTTGGAGCAGACTTTTTTTATACCCAGGATTTTCCAGACTCGAGCCGTCATCCTTTTTATTTTCCTCTGGCTGAAAATGCCAGCAAGTACCCGAGCATTCTAGAGCACCTCAGTCAGGAGCTATCAGATGGGCAGCTTGGAAAACTGGCATATGAAAACGTCTTTCATTTTTACCAAAAACTCTGGAGCTGATGTCTAGCCACCACTTTGTCAAGGAGCAGCAGGAACCGGCAGTTTTTATTTTGAATCCCAGCGGAATCAATTTTGAAAGTGTCGCTCCACTATTGGAATGGTCCCCTACTATCCTTGTAGACCAAGAAAGTGTGGACCTCGTTCTCAGTTGGGGGATAAAAATCGATGTGATTTTGGCCACTTCTTCCTTTCAAGAGGAAAACCTGCAGCTGCTGGAAGAACAATATCCGCTCCGTTTTTTGACTGTTTCTGCTTCACAATCCTTGGAAGAGGGCCTTCATTATTTAGTAGCTTCGCAGCACAAGGGCGTGCATTTGGTGGGCCTAGATCACCTCCTTTGCCTCCAACTTGAAGAAAAGACCAGCCACCTAGATCTGACCCTGGTGGATGGGGATTGGAAATACTATCCGGTCAAAGGAGGGAAGTTTTCCAAGTGGTTTGCCCCTTCAGAAATCCGCCTTCTGGCAACCGAAAATCAGCCCTTGGAAATTTCCAATGCCAACGGTCAACTCCTTTTTCCAGTCCAGTACTTAACTCAAATCGAAGTGCCAGAAGGTACATCTACCTTCTCCAGTACCGGAATTTTTTGGATAGGAGAGCGGGTAAGAGTTTAGCTTCCTACTGCAAGAAACAATCCGGCAGCCACTAGTGCTCCTAAAATCGGACCCACAACGGGTACCCAGGCATAGCCCCAATCTGAGTCTCCCTTGCCTTTGATGGGCAGGAGCTGATGCATGATTCTCGGCCCCAAGTCACGGGCAGGATTGATGGCGTAGCCGGTTGTACCTCCCAATGCCAAGCCAATGCCCCAAACTAAAAAGGTAACTGGAAGTGCGCCAATGGAACCCAATCCAATAGGGGTTTTGCCTGTATCCTCAAGGTTGGCTCCCGCGATGTAAAGAATCACAAAGACCAATACAAACGTTCCGAGGGCTTCCGATAGCACGCTAGTTGAAAAATTCCGTACCGTTGGATCTGTACAAAAGACACCTTTTTTCAAGCTAGGATCATCTGTTAGGTCAAAATGATGCCGGTACATGGCCCAGGCCAATCCCGAACCAAGCATCGCGCCGCCAAGTTGCACCAGAATGTATCCAGGAGCCAAAGCCCAGTCAAATTTGCCAACCGCTGCCAATCCAATGGTAACAGCCGGATTCAAATGCGCCCCGCTAGATGGTCCAGAAATCACTACCCCACAAAACACGGCGAAAGCCCATGCCGTGGTGATGGCGATGAGTCCACCCCCATTTCCCTTGGTGCCTGGCAAAATCACATTGGCCACTACACCTGTTCCTAAAAGAAGTACCACTGCGGTACCTATAAATTCTGCTACTAATGGATTCATTCTTCCCAGTTTTTAGTTCGTTCAACTGCTTTATGCCAAAAATGTACTAATTTTTCTCGCTTGCCATCTTCCATTGCTGGAGAAAAGGCCTTATCCGGCTGCCATAATTTTTGAAGCTCTTCCTGATCTTTCCAAAAGCCTACCGCTAGCCCAGCCAAAAATGCGGCGCCTAGTGCGGTCGTTTCAATAATTTTTGGGCGTTTGATTTCACAATTAAGGAGGTCTGCCTGAAACTGCATCAGAAAGTCATTGGCAGTAGCTCCTCCATCTACTCGGAGTTCTTGGGTAGGCTTGCCCGAATCCTTTTCCATGGCTTTCAGCACATCAAAAACCTGGTAAGCGATGGCTTCCAATGCCGCTCGCGTGAAATGAGCGGTGGTCGTGCCTCGAGTAATTCCAAAAAAAGCACCTCTGGCTTGTTGATCCCAGTGCGGTGCGCCCAATCCAGCGAGTGCAGGCACAAAATATACCCCATCGTTGCTCGAAACACTGGTGGCTAGCTTTTCGGTTTCCTTGGCATCGGCAAACAGTTTGAGGCCATCTCGAAGCCACTGAATCGCGGCCCCTCCAATAAATACCGACCCTTCCAGGGCGTAGTTGATTTCATTCCCAATCTTCCAAGCCACCGTTGTGAGAAGCTGGTTTTGGGAGCGAACGGCTTCCTTACCCGTATTCATCACGAGGAAGCAGCCAGTGCCGTAGGTGGTTTTGGCCATCCCCGGCTGTGTGCACAGTTGTCCAAAAAGTGCGGCCTGCTGATCTCCAGCTACCCCGGCAATCGGAATTTTGGTATTGAGCACATCTCCGGCGGTCTCAGTGAATACCTCACTGCAGCTTTTGACTTCTGGGAGCATGGAACTGGGGATATTAAAAAGATCAAGCAGCTCCTGATCCCATTGCTGGGTATGGATGTTGAAAATCAGCGTGCGGCTAGCATTCGTGATGTCGGTGAGGTGGCTTTTGCCAGCAGTCAACTTCCAGATCAACCAGCTGTCAACGGTGCCAAAGGCCAGTTCACCCGCCTCTGCACGTTGCTGTGCTCCCTCGACGTGGTCGAGAATCCAGCGAATTTTGGTGGCGGAGAAGTAGGCGTCGATGACTAAGCCAGTTTTTTCTGCGATTTGCTCGGCCACCCCTTTTTCTTTGAGTCCATCGCAATAGGCAGCGGTGCGACGGTCTTGCCAGACAATCGCATTGTAGAGGGGCTTACCGGTGCGTCGATCCCAAACGATAGTGGTTTCCCGCTGGTTGGTGATGCCAATGGCAGCCACTTGGTCGGGACGAATTGATTTTTGAAGCAAGGCCTCCATCAGTACGCTGGACTGGCTGGACCAGATCTCTTCGGGGTCATGCTCCACCCAGCCCTGCTGGGGGAAAAATTGCGTAAATTCTTTTTGAGCTAGGGAGACAATCTCTCCTTTTTGATTAAAAATCAAGGCTCGGGAACGGGTAGTGCCTTGGTCTAAGGCTAAAATATAGGGTTTGTCAGCTGGCATTTTGGGTGGTTGCTTCAAGTGAGGATTTGAATTTAGCGGGTATGAATCATATATTTTTCAGCTATTTTATTAAAATTAATTAATTCCGAAGCAATCCAGCTTTCCTCCTTTTGAAGGACCTTGGCCATGGTGATTGCTACCCGCTCTGCAGCTGCTACAGCGGCTTGCGGATCGAGAATTAAACCCCGGATTCTCCGAGACAGCACATCTTCTACGGTGAGTGCCATTTCTTGCTCGCAAGCCCACACCACCTCCGCCAGAATATTTGGGAAGTGGGGATGAATGAGTTCCCCCAACGCTGGATCTTTAACTGCCAGCGCTTGAATTTTTTGGGCGTCCGACCCATACACTGCCCAGTGTCCAGCAGGAATAGTTTCGGTGTAGCCATGAATGTGTTGCTTCGAAGTGGCGCTTGCAGGGATGGCTTGACCGGTGATTCGGGTAAAAAAGTCAATTGTATCTTCTCCCATTTTACGGTAGGTAGTCCATTTTCCTCCGATGAGGGAAACTAGTCCACTCGGTGAGACGATAATTTTATGGGAGCGGGAGATTTCCTTGGTTTTGGTACTTCCTTCTTGTGGTCGAGCAAGCGGTCGAAGACCAGCAAAAACTGCCTTTACATCCTTTCTTGTTGGCTTCCGTGTCAAATAGGTGCCTGCCGTTTCCAATACAAAGTCAATTTCCTGTTGAAGGGCTTCTGGCTCGAGTTTGGCTTTTTCGCGAATGGTATCTGTGGTGCCCAG
>CAMCBC010000167.1 GCA_945872775.1 Spirosoma fluviale
GTCTATTTCGTTTCCATTTCCAAAAGCGGCTTGAGCCAAATGGGCATCCGAAGCTTTCCTGTTGCACAGGCCACTGGCCGCATTGCTCAAGGGGATACCGACAATTTTTACTTGCTTACCAGTTCAGGATGGCCGGATTATAAGGATGGGATAACTGTAGTTTCTCTTGCTACTGGAATCTTGACGGCCGATTGGAAGAAGGGTACTGGATTCTATGGAATCGGCTTTGACTCCAAAAAGCAGCAAATCTACCTGGCCAATGCCAAGGGATTTCAAGGAAATGGAGAAGTAACCGTATTTCAAAAATCAGGAGCTGAGCTATCCAAATTTACCGTAGGACGAGGCCCTTCCGGGTTCCTATTTCGTTAACCCATCCGGATAGGTACTTCCCAGTTTTTAAGAAACTCCCAGCATCCATAATTCCTAAAAGTTAGCCCAAGTGCTAAAATCTTCCGAGATGTGCCTGAAAATTCAGCCCAATTGGTAATTTTGTCAGTTCACACCCGAACCTTCTTCTCTGAACTGGGTTTTAAATTTTTATTAGTATACCTACATGACAGTAGCCAAGCGCGTAGCACTTTTGGGAAGCACCGGGAGTATTGGAACCCAGACGCTGGATGTAATCCGGCAGCACCCAGAAAATTTTAGCGTAGAGGTACTTACTGCCCAGAACAATTCCGAACTACTCATTCAACAAGCCCTAGAGTTTGTGCCCAATGCAGTAGTCATCGGAAATGAGGAAAAGTATTCCCTAGTAAAGGAAGCTTTGGCCTCCTTGCCCATCAAGGTGTATGCAGGTCAAAAAGCCATCGCTCAGGTGGTGGAAATGGATACCATCGATGTGGTACTCACTGCTTTGGTTGGGTACTCTGGCTTGATTCCTACCGTCCATGCCATCCGTGCAGGAAAGCAAATCGCCCTAGCCAATAAGGAGACCTTGGTCGTAGCTGGAGAGTTGATTACAGCACTTGCCAAGCAGCATGGGGTCAATATTTATCCTGTAGATTCCGAGCATTCGGCGATTTTCCAATGCCTGGTAGGGGAGTTTCACAATCCCATCGAAAAAATAATTTTGACTGCCTCAGGTGGACCTTTCCGAGGAAAGGACAAGGCCTATTTGGAGACAGTGACCCGGGAGCAGGCGCTCAAGCATCCGAACTGGGATATGGGTGCCAAAATCACCATCGACTCCGCTTCCCTGATGAACAAAGGCTTGGAAGTCATTGAAGCCAAATGGCTTTTTGGGCTCAAGACGGAGCAGATTGATGTAGTCGTACACCCCCAAAGCATAGTACATTCTTTGGTTCAATTTGAAGATGGATCCATCAAAGCGCAACTTGGCCTGCCTGATATGCGTATCCCTATCCAATTTGCACTCAGCTATCCCGATCGATTGAAAAGTAATTTTGAGCGATTCAACTTTGCCAATTACCCACAATTGACCTTTGAGCAACCTGATTTGAAGACCTTTCGAAATCTACAGCTCGCCTTTGATGCCCTTGCGGCAGGAGGCAATGCACCCTGTGTGTTGAATGCAGCCAACGAAATTGCAGTTGCTGCCTTCCTCAACAAGCAAGTAGGGTTTTTGGAAATGTCTGATTTGATCGAAGAAACCTTAACACGATCCGAGTTTATCGCCCGTCCTCAGTTGGAGGATTACATTGAAACCGATCGAAAAGCTAGAGAATTCACTGAAAATTTACTTAAGTCAAAATAAATGGAAACCTTAATTATGGTGGGCCAGCTGCTCCTAGGATTGTCAATCCTGGTGGGATTACATGAGCTGGGACACTTACTTACCGCCAAACTTTTTGGCATGCGCGTTGAAAAATTCTCCATTGGCTTTCCGCCAAAAATCATTGGGTTCCAATGGGGAGAAACTGAATATTCCATTGGTGCGATTCCGCTAGGAGGATTTGTGAAGATCTCTGGTATGGTGGATGAGTCCATGGATACTGCCCAGTTGGCTTCCGAACCTCAGCCCTGGGAGTTTCGCGCCAAGCCAGCCTGGCAGCGCCTGATTGTCATGTTGGGGGGAATTATCGTCAACGTGATCACCGGTATCATCATTTTCGTTACCCTAGTTTACTCCAATGGCGAAACCTATTTCTCAAGAGATCAGGTCATTGAAAATGGAATCGTGGCTTACGAATACGGTGAGGCCATTGGCTTGAAGACTGGGGATAAGGTGTTGGACATCAATGGGCAGCCCTACCAAAGCATCTCTGAACTGAGCAGCGGATCTGCCTTGCTTAGCGAGAATGGCTACTACACCGTAGAGCGTGCCGGTCAACAAGTGAAAGTAGAAATCCCTAGAGGATTCATCAATACCTTCAATTCGGAGGAGTCCTTCAGTAAATTTATTGCTATACGCTTCCCATTTGAGGTGGGTGCTGTAGATCCAGGCAGTGGAGCTGAAGCTGCAGGCATTGCCACAGGGGATCAAATTCTAGCCGTTAATGGTCAGCCGATCACCTATTTTGATGAGATGCAGACGGCCTTGCAGCAGGTAAAAAATCAAAATGTTTCTTTAGTTCGTAAAAAAGGAACCACAGTAGATACGCTTAGTGTAGCTGTAACGAATGAAGCACGGATAGGGATTGCTGTCAATCCTTTGATTGAACCCGTCAAGCGGGAATATGGATTTGCTGAATCCTTCTCTAAAGGCACTAGCCGTGCATTTGGTGCTGTCATTGTCAATGCAAAAGCCTTGGGTAAAATGTTTACCGGTGAAGTGTCTACTAAAAATGTCAGCGGACCCATTGGCATGGCCAAGATTTACGGCGATCGCTGGGATTGGGTCAAATTCTGGAGCATTACCGGTTTGATTTCCATGATTTTGGCCTTTATGAACCTGCTTCCTATTCCAGCTTTAGATGGTGGACATGTGGTGTTCCTATTGTATGAAATGGTCTCTGGCCGAGCGCCTTCAGATAAGTTTTTGGAAGTTGCACAGAAGGTGGGCATGGTCATTTTGCTCGGCTTGATGGTCTTTGCCATCGGAAATGATATCCTCAAATTAATCTTCTAGTCTTTCTGTCAATTTGGCCAATTCTCTGTTTGGCATTTCTATTGAATCTTTTGGAAGAACTTGGATCTAGTCCGAGTTCTTCCTTTATTTTAGCTTTATCCTGACAGCATGCTGTCATTCTGTCTATATGAGCCAATTTGAAAACTCTTTCTTCCAAAATTTAATGAACGGCGAGTTTGCCGCTGAAGGTGACTTGATTCAATTGATCACGGATGAAGAGGATGATGCCACCTCCAAAGAGGCTTATGGGGAGGAGATTCCTATTCTTTCCGTGCGAAATACCGTACTTTTTCCCGGGGTAGTCATCCCGATCACCGTAGGTCGGCAGCGCTCCATTCGCCTGGTCAAAAAGGCACAAAAAGGAAACAAGTACATTGGGGTCTGCTCGCAGATTCAACCTAACCAGGACGATCCGAGTTGGGAAGACTTGTATCAAGTGGGTACACTCGCCAAAATCATCAAAATGAT
This sequence comes from Spirosoma fluviale, assembly GCA_945872775.1. Classification (GTDB taxonomy): domain Bacteria; phylum Bacteroidota; class Bacteroidia; order Cytophagales; family Cyclobacteriaceae; genus Algoriphagus. Next base: position 3,500 of record CAMCBC010000167.1, read on the forward strand.
TGTTTTGCCAGATGGCAATACCACGATCATCATTCAAGGCAAGAAGCGCTTTTCCATTCGAGAGCAGGTCACTGACGATCCTTATTTCATCGCCAAAGTGGATTATTTAGAGGAAAACTTCCCTAAAAACTCCAAAAAAATCAAGGCACTGGAAGAGTCGCTCAAAGATGCAGCCACCAAAATCCTTCACCTCAATCCGGAGATTCCCCGTGAAGCACAGGTGGCCCTGGACAACATTGACAATACCGCTTTTCTCACCCACTTTTTATCCTCCAACATCAATGCGCCGGTGGAATCCAAGCAGCGCTTATTGGAAATCAACGATGGGGTGGAGCGTGCTACCTTGTTGCTGGAGTTCATGATGAAAGACATCCAGATGCTGGAGTTGAAATCAGAAATCCACAAAAAAGTACATACAGACATCGACCAGCAGCAGCGGGATTATTTCCTGCGGCAGCAGATGCGGGTGCTCCAAACCGAATTGGGAGAGGAAGGGCCAGAAAAAGAAGTGGAGGACCTTCGGGCTAAGGGGGCACTAAAAGCCTGGCCTGCAGCCGTGAAGAAGCATTTTGAAAAGGAACTGGACAAGATCCTACGCATCAACCCTTCTGCGGCAGAATATCCAATCGCATTGAACTATGCTGAAACCCTCGTGGAATTGCCATGGAACGAGTTTACACAAGATAATTTTGACCTAAAGCATGCACGCACCATCCTGGATGCAGACCACTTTGGGTTGGAAAAAGTCAAGGATAGAATCATTGAATACCTGGCTGTATTGAAACTGAAGAATGACTTAAAAGGTCCAATTCTCTGTTTGTACGGCCCTCCAGGCGTGGGTAAAACTTCCCTAGGAAAATCCATCGCTTCGGCTTTGGGACGGAAATACATCCGCATGTCTCTTGGAGGCTTGCACGATGAAGCAGAGATCCGTGGCCACCGCAAAACCTACGTGGGCGCCATGCCAGGCAAGGTGATTCAAAACATGAAAAAGGTCAAAATTTCCAATCCTGTCTTTGTGTTGGATGAGATCGACAAGCTTTCTTCTGACTTTAGAGGAGATCCTTCCTCTGCCTTTTTGGAGGTCTTGGACCCCGAGCAAAACAATGCGTTTTTGGACAACTACCTCGAGGTGGAGTACGACTTGAGCAAAGTGCTTTTTATCGCTACTGCCAACTCCTTAGATTCCATTCAACCCGCACTTCGAGATCGTATGGAGATCATCGAGGTAACAGGCTATACGCAGGAGGAAAAATTGGAAATTGCCAAGCGCCACCTCGTTCCAAAGCAGCGTACCGAGCATGGGTTGAAGCCCAGAGAGATTACTTTGGAAAAGGCAGCTCTTCAAAAGATGATCGAAGAATATACCCGTGAGTCGGGCGTGAGAAGCTTGGAGCGGGTCATTGGAAAAGTGGTGCGTAACATCGCCAAATCCATTGCGATGGAAGAACCTTACGAATCCAAGATCACCCCAGAGGCGGTTCGAAAGATTTTGGGAGCCCCGATTTTTGACAAAGAAATCTACCAAGACAATAGCATCGCTGGCGTGGTAACAGGCTTGGCTTGGACCAGTGTAGGTGGTGAAATTCTATTTATTGAATCCAGTTTGAGTAGGGGCAAAGGCAAGTTGACGCTTTCGGGTCAGCTGGGCGACGTGATGAAGGAGTCGGCCATGACGGCCTTGTCCTACCTGAAGTCTAAAGCGGAGCAGTTTGGCATCGATCACCGCATTTTTGAACAATACGATCTCCACGTCCACGTACCTGCTGGAGCAGTTCCAAAGGATGGACCTTCTGCAGGGATCACCATGTTGACAGCCATGGCTTCTGTCTTTACACAGCGAAAAGTAAAAGCAAAAGTGGCCATGACTGGAGAAATCAGTTTGATTGGTAAAGTGATGCCCGTAGGTGGAATCAAGGAGAAAATCTTGGCTGCCAAGCGTGCAGGCATCAAAGAGATCATTCTCTGCCACAAGAATCGACGGGACATTGAAGAGATCGATGCGCATTACCTCAAAGGCATCCAATTCCATTACGTGACTCAAGTGGATGAAGTACTTGCTATTGCATTGACTGCTACCCAAGTAGATCGCCCTTTAAAATTTAATTTAACTCCGGAGACTACTCCTTCCGTTTAATCCTAGGCGGTGTGTTA
>CAMCBC010000168.1 GCA_945872775.1 Spirosoma fluviale
TGCCCTTGCGCAGGGATCAACTCGGTTTCTAAATGGTTTTGCAAAATCAGGTTGGCGCCGTCTTTGTATTCCACCACGTTTTGAAGGTCTTTGTAGTAGACCTCTACAGAAGTTTCAAAGATGTTCCCCTTAAAGTTGTTGTAATATCCCAAGGAGAACTGATCGGCAATCTGTGGTTTCAAAAATCCATCACTGAGTTTCCATACATCCGAAGGCGCTATGGTGGCGGTATTGGAGATGAGGTGGATAAACTGGTACATTTTGTTGTAGCCCAACTTGACCGAACTTGCTTTGTTGAAGGAGTAGCGGAACGATGCGCGTGGCGCTAGTCCATCGTAAGTTTGGATGACTTCGTCTTTGGCATAGTTTGTTTCTCCGATGGCGGATCCATCTGATACAGGCTGTCCTTCTCTATAGGTTCTTACGGTGCGGTCGCCGAGGTATTGGTAGAAGTCATAGCGGAGGCCGTAGCTAAGTCCAATCTTTTCTCCCAGCTCTAGCTCGTGCTGGAAGTGGGCAGCAGCCTCCCGTCCAAACTCATTTTGTACCTTTTTGGGGAGTAGGTCCGCCTCAGTGCCTGTGGGGACGAGCTCTCCTGGTTGCACACTCACCTGCTTGAATTCCGCGCCTGCGGTAAAGGTTTGGGTAGGGCTTAGGCTGTAGGTAAAAAAGGTTCTCCCCCCCATGTCTTTGATGTTGGAATTAATTTCAAAGTTGTTGAGGCCAGATTGGTTGAAGATTCCATAGTCGTAAAGCGAGTAAAACCCGAGTGCTTCCAGTTTGAGTTTATCCGACAGTTTGCTTTTCCACTGAAGGGAATGGGCATTGTTTTGCCAAGAGATAGTGGTGTCTGAAGCAAAAGCAAAGTCATCGTAGCTGGTGTAGTAGCTGTAGGTAAACTCGTTGTTTTCCGATAAGGGTGCACTAATCACCACATTACCATCGTAAAAATTAGCATTGGAGTTATTTAGCGTGGTATTGCTGAGTGATTGCAACAGCCAGTTGATGTAGGAGATTCGAAAGCCTCCTAGGATGGATACCTTGTCTTTGATCAGGGGTCCATTGAGGGAGAGCTTTCCGGAGAAGTTGCTGGCCATGAAGTCTCCTCCCCATTTGTCCACGCTTCCAGCTTTGGGAAGGATGTCCAAAATAGCCGAGCTTCTACCTCCAAATCGCGCAGGAACCACCGCCTTGTAGAGGGTCACGTCGTTGACCATGTCAGGGTTGAAGGCAGTGAACAAGCCAAACATGTGCGAAGGATTGTAGATCGGAGCACCGGCAAATTGAATCAAGTTTTGGTCTACGCCACCTCCGCGAACATTGAGTCCTGAGGAAGCTTCTCCCACTTGACTGACACCAGGAAGGGTTGCTAGAGACCTGACAATGTCGATTTCTCCCATAAATGGAGGCAGTTCTCGCATGGTATTGACACTGAGCGTGACCGCACCCATGTTGGTGGACTTAATATTTTTCTCGGGATCACTGCCATAGATCACTACGTCATCCAGGGTAAAATCCTCTTGAAGCATCTTGATGGTGAGCCTTCCGTCCCCAACTGCAGTGATGGGGTAAATCTTTGTTTCATAGCCTACATACCGAAACTCCAGCGTGTATTCTGCCCGGGAAACTTCCAGTTCAAAGCTGCCGTTGTCATCGGTAATTCGAGTCAGATCGAGCTCTGGAATCCTGACCGTAGCTCCTACAAGGGCCTCTCCGGTGATCTCATCGGTGATTCTACCCGAAAGCTTGATGCCTTTGAGCTGGCCAATATCTCGGCCAACCACCTCTCGCTTTACCGCGGGAGTTTGGGCCCATGCAGATGAAAGCCCAACTACTAAAAAGAGAAAAAGAAGTATTTTTTTCATGGGGATAGGCTTAGATCGCGTCAGGGTCAAATTTGAACAATTCCATGGTCAAGGATCCACTTACGGATTCTTCGGGGGCACGGAGAAAATAAATTGAGCCATTGAACTGGAAGTGGCCACTGTTGATACTTTGAGGGAAACCAATGATTTGATTTTTTGCTTTCCAGGTAAGAGTCTCTAGGTTCAGTTCCCAGAGCTCTTGGGTAGCTCTGTAAAGTCCCAAATAGGCTTTTTTACCGATTACTTCTGCCACAGGAAATCCTTGCCCCTTATTTCCTGGGTAGGTAGTTACAAGCTGCCAGGTATCAGATGTAGGTTGATATTCCCATACTTGTCCATTGCTAGCCAATACCATGACACGTGCATTCCATACGAAGGCAGCCCCATTTCGGCTCAGCGTGACCGGGGCATTCTGTTTATTGCTCCAGGATCTGCTCTGCGGATCAAAAGATCTAACAAGGAATCCAGCTCCATCAAGCCCACCAAAAAGGAGTAATTTTCCTTCCCATTCCACAGCCAAAGCCTCACGGGAGTTAAAAGGGAGGTCACCTAGGCGCTCGAATGTGCTTCCGTTGATTTTCCAAAGGCTTCGGTCGTATACAAATTGATCGCGAGTAGGTTCCAAGGCACCACCACCGAGGTAGTTGGTGGTAGCAAAAGCAAATCTGCGTCTGTTACCTGGGAAGCTGACCTCCGACCAAGTACCTGTAGCGGGATTGAAGCGCTGGAAACCAGCATAATTATCGCCTAGTTTGATTTTTCCAAGCCCAACGTGGAACCCAGAGCTGTTTGAAAAATAGCTGTTGTCGTAAATTCGAAGGTTACCAGGGAAGTCGCCTACCTTGGAGTATTTCCCAGCCTGGTATTCAAACGAAGTGGGGATGGTATACTCCTTGCCTTGGATGAGAAGCTTGATGGGAACTACTATTTGTCCTGCTGCTGGGGGAATTTTTACGGTGATTTTAGATTCAAAGACGTTTTTGAGTACCTGGGCTTGCTGGCTGCCAAAGAAGACTTGGGTACCTTCTGGAAAATTCTTGCCTTCGATGACTAGTTCATTTCCGGCTGAGGAATAGGTAGGAGAAAAACGTGCGATGGAGGGGGTCAATGTTTTTAATTCCACGGCTTGCCCTTCCAAACGTTGCCCATCCACTTCTGCGAAGGCTTTTACAAAGTAGGTTTGTCCGATTTTAAACCCATTTTTTTCACCAATAAATCGCCCTGGCTCCTTTTTCTCACCCAAGGATAGCAGGATGGGGCTGGAGAAGGAGGCATCGGTGGAAAAGACAAATCCATGTTCATCGGCGAAAACTTCTCGATTGGTCAGAAGTCTGCCCGAGACGCGTAGTTTATCGCCGCCCACAAACAAGATGTCTTCGGTCGATACAAGAATTGGTGTATTCTCTTCCTCAGTACAGGACCAGGAGGCAAATAGCATCAAAAAAACAACTGCAGCACGTAGTTTTTGCATGGAATAGTGGTCTAGTCAACTGACAAAAATAGGGTTTTTAGGGGCAGGAACAATTTTTTAGGTGTTCCGCAAAGAAATAGAAGTAGAAAACAGCGATTTTTTTGTTAAAACCCCAATAAAAATCCAGAAATAAGTTGCTGGTACCTTTCTGAATAGCTGCCGTCTTCATTTTTTAGGAGGATTTCCTCAGGACGAGTGCTTGCTAAGGCCTCCGAAAAAGCAAAGCTTACCACTTCTCGGTGTATGGGCTTCACAGTGGTATCTCGAATAGCCACACGAGTACTTGGAAATAGCCCATGGGCTGTTGCGTATTGGATAAAATCCTGCATTTGACGTGGAGGTAAAATCACCCAGAAGGAACCGGAAGGCGCAAGGAGTTGACTTGCCTTGTGCAGCAGCTCCTCAAAGGACAAGCTGTCGGTATGTAGGGCTTGCTGTCTCTTGGGGTCGGTAGCTGGGAGGTGATTGGGAAAAAAGGGAGGGTTACTGACCAACAGATCAAAGCGTTCCTCTGCTGGAAAATCTTGAAACCTACCTTGCAGGACGGCCAATCGTTCCGAAAATGGGCTTTGTTTACAATTTTCCCTTGCCTGGCTGGCTGCCTCGGGATCAAGTTCCATTGCCGTAAGACTAGCATCTGGAAAGCGCTGGGCCAGCATCAGGGCGATGACTCCAGTTCCTGTTCCAATGTCTAGGATTTGCTTGGGGGCATCGCTTTGAACCAAGCTGCCTAGCAGGACCGCATCGGTACTGATCTTCATGGCGCAGCGGTCTTGCGCTACTCGGAACTGCTGAAATTGAAACCAGCTGTTGCTCATTAGGTTCGGGCTCGGTTGAATAGGCGGGTACGGAATCGAGGCTTGTCGTCCATGATATTGAATTCATCCTCAGACACGCGCTTCACACTTTCTATGGTGTAAAAGGCCTTTTCATCCATTTGCTTTACCCTGGAGATAAATTCTGGCAGCTGGTCCCGCTTCATGACTGTAAACAAAAGGTTGACCTTGCCGTAGCGTCCTTCAGCATCCACACTGGTGAAGCGGTAGTTTTTCTCTTTCATAAACTCAAGCAAGACGGGTAGGGAGTTTGGTGTAATTACCCGGACCAATACTCTTCCTAAAGCCAATTTTTCATCCAAGGTCATGCCGACGTAATTTCCCATGGCAAAGCCCCCTGCATAGGCCAAGTAGGAAAGTGGATTGTCTATATTTTGGAAAATTTGTCCGATTGCCAAGAGCCAGATTAAGGCCTCAAAAAAACCCAATATGGGAACGATATTTTTTTTGCCGTTCATCATAAACATGAAGCGCAGCGTGTTGATGGAGACATCAGCCACTCGTGCCAAAAAGATCAGCAAAGGCATGATCAAGTAGTCAAATAGGGCGTCTGAGATACCTAGGTTCTGGATTATATCTTGCATGGAAATGAGAAAAGGATAGCACAAAAATACTGCTTTCTTCGCAGAGGCTGTTAGGAAAAAATGAAGAATATGGGCCTAGATTTTTCGGTCTCTGCCCGCGGGGATGCCCAACACTAAAAATTGCAAGGTCATGGCCAAGAGAAACCAAATCAGCAGGTTCCAGTTGCCAAATACATCCAAACAAATCCCAAATACCAGAGGTCCTAAGGCAGCTAAGACATAGCCTGCTGACTGCACCATTCCAGAAAGTCTAGAGGTAGTCAGCGCCTCTGCTGTACGCATCGAAATCAAGGTGTAGGCGATACTCAAGCTTGCTCCGCTCCCGATGCCAATGACCGTAAGGGCAGCAAACGTAAGCAGTTCGTTGTGGATAAAAAGCGCGGAATAGGCAATTAGGTAGCCAATGCCTACTGCTGTCACCACTCCAGATTGTTGGGGAAGGCGCATCAGGAGGTTGGGGGCAAAGAAAGTGCCGATCAATGAGATCAATTGCATGTAGAAGAGGGCCATTCCAGCAGTTACTGGAGTCATGCCACGGGCGATCAAGAGGTCGGGTAGCCAGGTGATCATGGTAAAGTACATGACCGATTGGGCCCCCATAAATCCGGTTACTTGCCAGGCAAGGGTAGATTTCCATACATTTTTACCTTCCAGCACCTCGGCATTGCCCTTGGACTTGGGAGGAGACAGCTGTGGGATCCAGGCGATGAGAGCAAGCACCATCACTCCCACCCAAGAAAGCAGGGCCCCTCTCCATCCCCATCCAAGCCCTTCCGCTAAGGGCACACTAATTCCCGAAGCGATAGCGGCAAACAAAGACATTCCCGTAGAGAGCAAGGCGGTCATCAAACCGATTTT
>CAMCBC010000169.1 GCA_945872775.1 Spirosoma fluviale
AAGCCTGTCCCGAAGTATTTCGGGAAGCAATACAGTTTCAGGAACGAATCTTTAGACTTTGACATACTAATTACCGATTCCGTAGCTCAGCTGGTAGAGCAATACACTTTTAATGTATGGGTCCTGGGTTCGAATCCCAGCGGGATCACAAAATTAACTCGCAGGGAGTTAAAGAAAGTTTCGGGGTGTAGCGTAGCCCGGTATCGCGCCACATTTGGGATGTGGAGGTCGTAGGTTCGAATCCTGCCACCCCGACTTTATTTGACTAGAAGTAGTCACCAGGTCCTGTAGCTCAACTGGACAGAGCAACTGCCTTCTAAGCAGTAGGTTTCAGGTTCGAGTCCTGACAGGATCACGAAAAAAAAGCGGAAAGACCTTCCGCTTTTTATTTTAATTACCGATTCCGTAGCTCAGCTGGTAGAGCAATACACTTTTAATGTATGGGTCCTGGGTTCGAATCCCAGCGGGATCACCAAGTTAACTTTAACGGGGTTAATCAAAATTTTATGAAGTGCTCAGCTGGTAGAGCATCCCGATTTAAATCGGGAGGGTCCTGGGTTCGAATCCCAGCGGGATCACAAAAAAAGCAGGCTTTCGGCCTGCTTTTTTTATTTCACTCAATTTATAAGGTTTCGTTTTTAGTCTAGAATCCAACACTAGTTGAATCTTAGTACTTCGTACTTGGTACATTGTACTTGGTACTTCGTACAACCTACAACTTCTTGATCATCAAATTCCTATAATGCACCACATCCCCGTGGTCCTGCAAGGCAATTTTTCCTTTCTTGAACTTGCCAAATCCAGGCATGCTCTTGAATTTACTTTTTGCAATCAGCGCTTCCCACTCCGGGGTAAACAACTGGGTAGAAACGATATTCACCCCATTCAAAAAGAAATCCAGTTTGCCTTTGTTGATTCGGATCTCCGCTTGGTTCCACTCACCTGCGGGCTTCACCGTCTCCTTGCTACTCACGATCAAATCATATAGATCTCCCGCTCTGTGGCTGATGATTTTGGCGTCTGGGTGACCTGCATTATCAAGCACCTGCATCTCAGGTCCAGTCTGCCAAGGATACGGAAATTCTTTGGCTTCATGGACTAGAAAAATCACCCCACTATTTCCGTTGGGAGCAATCTTCCACTCGTATTTGAAATGAAAATTCTCGTACTCCTCTGCAGTGACGATATCTCCAGCGTCACCTTTTTGCCAAGTTGCCTTATTGGCCGCATCCAGATACATTTCACCGTTTTCAATCTTCCAGGCCTTGCCTACTTCGCCTCCTCCATACTTGGACCATCCCGCAAAGGTCTTTCCATCAAAGAGAGGAGTCCAGTCGGCTGCTACATTTTCTTGGGCAGGCTTAATAGGGTTTTCTTCTTTACCAACCTGAACGAAAGCCATTCCGATGGCAGCACTAGCGAGAAGCGCTATGATTTTAAATTTCATGACTTATTTTTTCAGTAGTAAAATATAGCGCACCATGTCAGTTGCATCCTCTTCAGTCAAGTTTGGATGGGCAGCCATTGGAATTTCACCCCACACGCCTACACCGCCAGCAATTACTTTCTGGGCAAGCATGGTCACATTGGCCTCTGTATTTTCGTATTTGGCAGCAACATCGGCATAAGCTGGACCGATTAGTTTGCGCTCCACCTGGTGGCAACCTGTACAATCAGATCCTTTTACTTTTTCCAATCCCTTGATGTACACAGGATCATCTTTGTATTTGTCTTCTAGAGAAACCTCCACAGGGGCTGCTTCGGCAGTAGCAGTTTCAGTGCTCGTTTCTGCTGTTTTTTCACCACCTCCACACGAAAAGGCAAGGCCTGCTACCAGTACTACTGCACTTGTTGTTAATAAATTTAGCTTCATTGGTTTGATTTGGTTATCGATTTAAATTCCTAATACTCTTCTATTAAATGCCTCATCCGCACCTGTACCGGCAAAGTCATCGAAAGCCTTTTCAGTAACTTTAATGATATGGGCATCGATGAATGGCGCTCCTTCTGCAGCACCCTGCTCCGGATGTTTGATCGCACACTCCCATTCCAACACGGCCCATCCGCTGTAATTGTACTGCGAAAGTTTGCTAAATATTCCTGCAAAATCAACCTGGCCATCGCCTAAAGATCTAAAACGACCTGCACGCTCTACCCATCCTTGGAATCCGCCATATACGCCCTGCTTTCCAGTTGGGTTAAATTCCGCATCCTTGACGTGGAACATTTTGATGCGCTCGTGGTAAAAGTCAATGAACTGTAGGTAATCCAAGCACTGCAATACAAAATGGCTTGGATCGTAGAGAATGTTGGCGCGCTTGTGGCCTCCAACTTTATCTAAGAACATTTCGAAGGTAATTCCATCGTGCAAATCCTCGCCCGGGTGCAGTTCGTAACACACATCCACGCCTACTTCATCGAAAGCATTCAAGATGGGCATCCATCGATTGGCCAACTCGGTAAAGCCTGTTTCCACCAATCCCGCAGGGCGCTGTGGCCAAGGATAGACGGTGTGCCACATCAAGGCTCCAGAAAACGTAGCGTGTGCATTCAGCCCCAAATTGGCAGATGCCTGCGCGGCATACTTCAGCTGCTGTGTAGCCCAAGCCGACTTTCCTTTCAAGTCTCCCTTGAGATTTGCTGGCGCAAAGCCATCAAATAGCTCGTTGTAAGCAGGATGTACCGCCACCAACTGTCCTTGCAAGTGGGTAGACAATTCGGAAATCTCCATGCCAGCATCAGCCACAATTCCTTTGATCTCATCCGCATAGGTTTTGCTCTCGGCAGCCTTTTGCAAGTCAATCATGCGTCCATCCCAAGAAGGAATCTGTACGGCTTTGTATCCCAAATCTGCCATGTACTGACAGATGTTCTTTAAATTGTTAAAAGGGGCAGCATCTCCTGCAAATTGTGCGAGAAAAATACCTGGGCCTTTGATTGTTTTCATTGGTTTTTGGGTTTGAGTTTAAATTTATTTCTCTACGATAAATGGGGTCCACTTTTGCTCCGACTCAGTGCTGCGCAAGACATGGTCGATGAAAGCCATGCCACGGATACCATCCTCGATGCCTGGGTAATCCTCCCACTCCCATTTCGGAGTAGTTCCTTCCCGATCCGCATAGATGCAGCGGGCAAAATTGCGATACAAATTGGCAAATGCCTCCACATATCCTTCCGGATGTCCTGCAGGGGTGCGGGTATTTTCTTGCGCCAAGGAACCTAAGTAGCCTGTACCTGCTCGGTAGATTTGAGCTGGCACATTTGGGAAGCGAACTGTCAATGAATTATTCAACTCCTGCTCCCATTCCAAGCCACCCTTTTCCCCATACACTCTGATTTTTAGGTTGTTTTCACAACCCGTATCGGTTTGTGAAGCCATCAATACCCCAGAGGCACCATTTTCTAAGCGAAGCAACACCACTCCATCGTCATCGATAGGGCGACCTTCAATCTTAATGTAGAGGTCTGCGCAAATTTGAGACACCTTTTCGCCAGTGACATATTCCACCATGTTGAAGGCATGCGTACCAATATCTCCCATGCATCCGGCCAAACCGTTTCTTTTCGGATCGGTTCTCCATTCTGCCTGCTTGTTGTTCTCTGTTTCAAGAAGCTTGTAAAGCCATCCCTGCGGATATTCCACATATACTTTTCGAACCTTTCCAATCATCCCTTCCTGAACCATCTGCCGCGCTTGCTTGATCATCGGATAGCCCGTATAGGTATGGGTCAACAAAAAGCGTTGCTTGGACTGGCTTACGATGCGGTACAAGGCTTGAGCTTCTGCATAGTTGAGAGTCAAAGGCTTGTCCAAAGCCACATGAAATCCATGTTGCAAGGCTTTTGCAGTTGGGTCAAAATGCATGTTGTTGGGCGTCACAATGGCCACCACATCCATGCGCTCACCTTTGGGCAACTGGGATTCTTTGGCAAACATCTCGTCGTAGCTCCCATACACACGGGAAGCATCGAGTCGAAGTTCCTTGCCTTTTTGGGTGGATTTGGCGGGGTCGGAACTAAAGGCGCCGCACACCAATTCAAACATTCCGTCCATCAAGGCACCGTTTAAGTGAATCGCTCCAATAAATGAGCCGGGTCCACCTCCAACGAGGCCAAGTTTCAATTTTTTTGTAGTCGACATGGGTACTAAATTAGATTGGGTCTAGTGTTAAAATTTAAACCAGGTTTTACTTGAAATTTCGTGCTTTCCTTCCTGAAAACAGCGGTTTTATGACCAGCAGTCTGACTGTTCTATGAACGGCTCAAACAAAACTTTTTGGTCTCTTTCTTTAGATTCTCAAAGAAGATGGGTAAACTACTGCAAAAACATCAAAATTTTAAATTTTCCTTCCAAAAAAACAGCACAAACCTAACCCCTCGCAGCTTATGCCCCTTTTTGTTAAGATTAGACTTTCGCTGATGATGTTCCTCGAGTTTTTTGTTTGGGGTTCTTGGTATGTGACGATGGGCACCTTTCTCGGTTCCAACATCCAAGCAAAGGACCAAGACATTTCTTTAGCATTTACTACCCAATCCTTGGGCGCCATTCTCGCCCCCTTTTTGGTAGGCCTTATCGCAGATCGCTATTTTCAAGCACAAAAAATCTTAGGCGCCATCCACCTTATCGGAGCCTTCCTACTCTATCAACTTCACCAGGCAGTAGATTTTGCCTCTTTTTTCCCCATCCTCTTGGCGTACATGATTCTATTCATGCCCACCCTCGCGCTGGTCAATTCCATCTCCTTCAACCAAATGCAACAGCCTGAAAAAGAGTTTTCTGGGGTGCGGATTTGGGGAACATTAGGCTGGGTAGCCGCTGGATTTTTAATTTCCGCCTTGGCCTGGGATAGCCAAGAGGGATTGGCAGCTGGCCTACTCCAAAATACCTGGAAGTTGGCAGCCGGCGCATCGCTACTCCTTGGCATTTACAGCTTTACCCTACCTAGTACTCCCCCACAAGCCAAATCAGGTGGTGCCTTTCAATGGAAAGAAGCCTTTGGGCTGGATGCCCTTCGTCTGCTTGCACATAGAAACTATGCAATCTTCTTTCTTTCTTCCATCCTCATCTGTATCCCTCTAGCCTTTTATTACCAAAATGCCAGCCCTTTCTTGACGGAGCTGGGGGTGGAAAATTCTACCGGAAAAATGGCATTAGGGCAGGTATCTGAAGTTTTATTTCTGCTGGCTCTCCCCTTTTTCTTCACTCGCTTTGGCTTAAAAAATACACTTGCTGTAGCCATGCTGGCATGGGTCATTCGTTACCTATTCTTTGCCTTTGGAGATACTGAAGGTGGAACTTGGATGCTGCTTTCAGGCATCATCCTACATGGCATTTGTTACGACTTCTTTTTTGTCAGCGGACAAATTTATACCGATGCCCATGCGGGGAAAAAATACAAATCCGCCGCACAAGGATTAATCACGCTTGCCACCTATGGAATAGGGATGGGTCTTGGATTTTGGGTGGCAGGGCAAATTTCAAATTTCTACCTCATTCAGGAGGGAGTACACGATTGGAAATCAATTTGGTTGATTCCCGCTGGGATTTCCGGCTTGGTTTTCCTATTTTTCATAGC
>CAMCBC010000170.1 GCA_945872775.1 Spirosoma fluviale
CTGACTGTTAGACAAGGAAAAATTGATTTGTTCTATGGGGATTTTTCCTAATTCACCTTCAGGACGATGAGTATTCCAAGGCATCCGATGTGACTAGAACTCCCTTCCAAAAACTCCATACATGCCGTGCTTTAATTTAGCTCTTCCTAGTTCTAGAATCCAACTAGCTTAACCTATTAAGTCTACTTCGGGAATTTGGAATTCCAATCCCAATAGACAATCGACCAGGGCTGTATGCTATCCTCAAAGGTATGGATCCTTAAAGCCAATGCGTTGGTGGGCAGCCATGGACTGGTAATGGGGAATATTATGGTTGAATCATTTTTCTCAACATATTGACTTCGGTTGACAATTTTGTAATTCGCACATTCAGCCCATTTTTGATAATGCAAGATTTTAGGTTAAGATTCTCTTGCATCGCTTAAAATGTATTGTAATGAATCTCCATTGAATGCATAGAAAATATCGATGAATTCATTTCCAGTTTCTATGTTGGTTCGATGACTTACCTGTGTATGCTGATTGGAATTATTATTGCAGCTTAAAATCAAAAAAAGTAAGGATATGACAAGCACCGTTCTCATAAGTAAATTTTATTCAGTTATAATTTCAAAAACGTTTTTGCATTCTCATAAAAAATCATTCGCTTTTCTTTATCGCTCAGGTAGGGCTGCGCATTTAGAAATTCGACAGATTTAGATAATGCACCTGGCCATACCATGGGGTCTGACCCAAACATAATCCGGTCCAACACCTCTGAATCTTTAGCTAACTTAAGTAATCGAATCGCATAATTTTGTGTCGTTTTGTCTGTCCAGAGTAAAACAGCCACATCAATGTAGAGATGAGGATATAAGGTCATCATGGTAACTGTATTTTCAAAATAATTTGCCCCTCCATGCATCAAATAAACGCGCAATTTAGGATAGTCAACCAACACATCTTCAATCAATAATGGGTCGCCAAGGGCCATTCTGAATTTTGGATATTTTAGATAAGCTTCTGGGAAGCTACCGCCCGTATGATACCCAACGGGTATGTCATACTTTTCGCAAATTTTTAAATAGGGGGCATACATGGGATCATTCAGCGTACGACCATGGTATGCGGAACCAATTTCTCCAAATACTTTTATCCTTCCTGCTATAATAAATTGTTCAAATTCAGCAATGGGCATTAATTGCCCCATAGGTTCTATATCTGAATAGCCTGGAATAAATCTAGCATCTGCTTTAACATACTTTTCAACACTTTCAATCGAGCCACTCACAACTGAAAATTTGATATTATTCTTATCCATTTCGGCAATCGTTTCTCTTAAGTGAAGGTCAGCGCTTTTTGCCGGTTTAAGTCCATTTAGAATACCTGCAGGATATAATTCAGAACCTATGTATGAATGGGTGTGAACATCGATAATTTGTGCCCATATAGGCTGGCTAATTATCGCCAATAGGAGGATGAAAAGTAATTTTTTCATACTGGTAAAATTAAATTTTATAATAACCTACCCGTTTTTTAGTGTGGGCTCTGGACTCCACCAACAAACAAGGTATCATTTAAAAAATGATAACTACTATTTTCACAGACGACATAAAAAACCAGATCTCTATTGCTAGAGGCCTACAGTTTTCAAGGTGAAATTAGGGGCAATGGATTGTTTGACATAAGAAAAACCTTCTTTGGAATAAGATTCAACCTATAATATAATTTTTTTTGCATCCCGCAAGGTAATCGTTCTACTTAAAGGATCCTGATTGGCTGATCCGTAGGTTCTGCTTATTCTTTAAACTAAAGAAATGATGTGTAAACGAGGAAGCTTAATATTATTTTACATAATTTTTTTAATTATTAAATAAATTTTAAATAGATAAAAATGTATATAATTTAATTTAAAAGTGTGTATTTTTTGATGCGCAAGAATTGATGTAAACAAAAAAAACCACCTCACTTAGGAGGTGGCTTACTCACTTAATTTTAAAATTTAGTTTTATTCTCCAGCGGAAAGCTTCCTTTCAGCAACGATAACTTTTCTTAATTTGCCATCAACTACCAGGGCATCATAGTATTGATTCACTTTTACATCCTGTCCATCAATGGAAAGTGTAACGACGGCCGCACCAGTCACCCATTGTTGAACCTCTCCATTTTTTCCTTTAAAACTACTCGCCAGGATAAATTTAATATCCCATCTCGGATTAACAGCTTCAAACATTGGGATTAAAACCTTAAAATGATTATCCGTTCCCTCTGCAATATTCCCATCGGGCATTAAAAGTTGAAACAATTTCGGATCCTGTAGGCTACGAATGGTAGCAGTATCTCTTTCATTGGCTGCGTTAAGTATTTTCTCTAAGATTTTAACCGATGACGAATCGCCAGCATAAACAGTGGTCTTCGTACCGTCTTCTGTAGTATCATAGCCAAGAACTTCTCTTTCAATGGTAGTAGATTTTTGCTCAGCACAAGCAAATAAAGTACTTGCAGTGACTGCAATCAAAATTAATTTTTTCATAGTTTTTTGGGTTGAATTTTGTTAGTACTGATCGTTCCGTTTTTTAGCGTGGGGTCTGGACTCCACCATCAAACAATGTATCATTTAAAAAATGATATCTACTATTTTGAAAATTTCATTTCATATTGAACAAATTTCATCTTTTGCCAATTGGACTGAGTAGGGTTTCACTTCCTACTTCTTAAACACAAAAGGATTGACCTGTTAAGTCTACTGCGGGAACTTGGAATTCCAATCCCAATAGACAATCGACCAGGGCTGAATGCTGTCTTCAAAGGTATGGATGACCTTGAAGCCAACTCGTTGGTGGGCAGCCATGGACCGGTAGTTACTCAAGGCAATGGAGGTGATCGCAAAATCATGGGTGGAGGCATACTGCTCTCTATAGGCCGTATACAGTTTGTCAAACAATCCGGTTCCGCGTTGGGTCTTTCCTACACATACCTGCCCCACGACCATGGGGTGATAGGAACTTACTTTTTTGCCCGCAACCTCCAACTCATCAAAGTTGTCAAAAAGGGAAGCCATCATGGGAACTACACTTCTCGATTCTAAAGTCATCGCCAAGACATAACCCACCACCTGCTCATTTTCTTTGGCTAACACATGTGGGGCAATGCAGTGCATGGCCTCCAATTGGTCCAAGGTATGTGGAATGGTTACAAAGCCTTGTGCTGCCTTTTCTTTCTCCGATAGGATGGTCAGCAGGTTTTCTCGTTGGAGAGATAAAATCCCCTCTAGATCAGCGGTGGATTGGGAAAGACAGAGTTGGACCATGGGATATCGGTTAAAAATTTCCCAAATAAGTAGATTTAATCTTTCCGAAAAAAGTAGCTGGGAGACCACCCAAGGAACTAAAGATGGAATAGTCTTAGAATTTCTGTAAATTTCAGTCTACTTGAATTGCACTTCCTATGAAATCCATTTCTTATTTCTACGGTCTTTGGGTATTTCTCTTTGCACTTTTCGCCTACTGGCAAATCAACGATCCTGATCCGGAAGTTTGGGTGAGTATCTATGCCGTCGCGGTGATTTTCTCGCTTTTTGCGGTGCGTGGAATTTTTCCCAAATTGCCCCTCACCCTAGTCGTCATCCTTTGCCTCCTTGGGGCTGTTTATTTCTTCCCAGGCGGAGTGGGCGATTGGATTGCTGCCGAATGGGCACAGAAAGATTTGACCATGAAAACTCCACAGATGGAAGAAAATCGAGAAACCTTCGGGTTACTTACCATTGCACTTGTCCTGAGTCCAGCACTTTACCGTGCTTGGAAAAAAAGCTAATTCAATCCTTCTTCAACTCTTTTGCTAACCCAATTTCCTCATGCGAATCTTTCTCCTACTCCTTCTTTTCGTTGCCACTAGCTTTTCATTGAAAGCACAACAGTTTACCAGTTCCTATTTTGAAATGCGCACCTATACGGTTCACGAAGGCAAGATGCCTGACCTGATCAAGCGCTTTCAAAATCATACGCGAGCACTGTTTACCAAACATGGAATTGAAAATGTAGCGTACTTTCTTTCCGAGGAGCAGCCCGAAAAGCAGCTCACCTTTATTATTGGATATCCTTCTGCATCAGAACGGGACATCCGATGGAACAATTTTGCAAATGATCCCGAATGGAAGGCGGTAGCCGCTGCCTCTGAAGCGAATGGGAAGATAGTCCAAAAAGTAGATCAGGTGTTTATGGAGTGGGCCAAGGGTCTTAATTCAAGGAAAATTTCCCGTCCAAGTGGAATTTTTCAATTGCGCACCTATCATTTATTGCCTGGGAGATTGGACGCCATTCAAAGTCGTTTCCGTGATCATACCCAAGCCTTGTTTGAAAAGCAAGGCCTATCGAATTATCCCTATTGGCTTACAGTGGAAAAAGATGGAGCCCAACCCAAGTTGGTGTACTTTATTGGGCATCAATCCAAGGAAGAATTCAATACTGCCTTTGGGCGATTCGTAGCCGATCCTGAGTGGATTAAAGTTCGCGATGCCTCTGAGGCTTCAGGTAAGATCGTAGAGAAGATCGATGCGCTATTTTATACGGCACTTCCGTTTTCTCCCATGAAGTAAAGGGGGATTGATTATCCACAATTTGGCAAGTGGGATTACCCTGGAAGGTGGGTTGTAGCGGATAATCGTCGACAACTGACCGCCCACAGTCCACAGCATTTTAAATGATTTCCACCTTCCAAACCTGATTTCAATACTTCGAATTCAAATTTCTAAGGAGGTAGTGTAGCGATTCGAATTTAATATTCGTTGCTATGCTACTAACTCATTCAATTCCATGACTCGGATCTTACCAATTTTAGTTTTAGCGCTCCTATTTTCTTGTCAGGAGTCCGAGAATCCAAAAAATTGTGGTGTAGCCAACCCCATAGAAGATTTACCCTGGCTGAAGGAAGGGATTAAAAGCACCATTGAATTGAATTTGGTTGACTACTTCTACCTCGTTCAAGGAACATACAATGGAGCAACTGTCTTCACTTTTCTAAACTGTTGCCCTTTTTGTAGATTTGTCCCTCAAATCCTGGACTGTGAGGGAAATGTAATTACGAATGCATCGATCAACGATGTAACAAATCAAAAAGTAATCTGGCGGCCTGCCACCTCTGTTTGTAACTAGAAGTTTATCTAGTTATAAATACAAAAAACCACTCCGAATACCTCGGAGTGGTTTTTTTGTGTACTAATTAGTGTCTTCTGCTTACTTCGCGTTGAAGGTGATTCCCATGATGATGAAGGTGCCTAAATCTGCTCCTTTGGCATCACTCACAAAATACAAGGTGTGCTTCTTGCCATCTCCAGCGCTTGTCAAACTCAAGTTTGCCTGATGCATAAGGATAGGCATGTTTGGCAATTTCATTCCTTGGCTTGGCGCATGGGTTCCCTTTCCGATGATTTCACCTGTTGGGCTATCCAAACGGATTTCAAAGTCTACTGGAACGGTGATGGGCTGCTGAGAAGCAGTCATCAAGGTAACGGATCCAATTCCTGTTACATCCAAGGCTGGTAGCGAGAACGATCCTTTTGTATTTGGAACTGTCAATAGGGTCTTTCCGTCAAATA
>CAMCBC010000171.1 GCA_945872775.1 Spirosoma fluviale
TGCTCCCAAGTGTGGGGATAAGAAAACCTACCAGATGAATCCTGCCAACAGCAGAGAAGCCTTGGTAGAGGCGGCACTTGATGTAGCCGAAGGAGCTGATTTTTTGATGGTGAAACCTGCCTTGAGTTACTTGGATATTATCAAGTCGCTGAGCGAGGCGCATCCGCTTCCGATTGCTGCCTACAATGTGTCCGGCGAATACAGCATGGTGAAGGCTGCGGCAGAGCGTGGCTGGTTGGACTACGAACGCAGCATGAATGAGATGCTGCTCTCTATCAAGCGGGCAGGGGCGAAGGTGATTTTGACCTATTTCGCGAAGGATTTTGCGAAGCAGAAAAAATAAACAAAGCCTAGAATAAATGTAGAAAGCCCCGAAAAGATTTGGGGCTTTTTTTATTTCCAATCCAGTGTTGGTGGGCTATCACTTGACTTTCCGCTTTTGGGAAGTGATTTAGAGTTTTTAAGCATTTTAAGAAAAACAGGTTAAAAAAATAGCCTACTATTTGATAAAAATTAAATAAAAACAAAAAACAGGTTTAAAAATGATAATGAAAATAAAAAAATAATGAAAAAAATATAAAAATAGGTTTGTTTTTTAATGGATAAAATAATTACATTCGAAAAAACTTCTGGATGAGCATGCAGAAGGGTTCTCTACACAACCTATTTAACACACCTATGAACATTGAACAATTTTTAAGCGAAGAATCAGGTTAAGTCTGATCTTCTTACCACCTGTGCCTAGTGCTTAGCTAAGGGTTGGTTTGGGTAAAACCCAGTTGCTTTCCGATATCCTGTTGAGGGGATTAATAATTTCCACTTTCAATCAGGTATGCTCCTTAAGAAGCATTTCCCAAAGTATTAAAAAAGAAGAACCCTGTCCGGAGAAAAAAATGCGACTCTCTTTCGACCGGATCAGGGCTCTATTGGTCAACGCTATTATTCACCAACACTCAATATTAAAATGAAAAATCAACTCCTACTAGTTATAGGACTTCAAATATCAATTGTACAAGTAACTTTTGGACAAGTAGACGATAAAAAGAAAGAAAGTCTCTTGATTTCTCCCCTTGGGACAGAAAAAAGTCAGATTCATGTATTGGCCTCAAAAAAGAATAAAGAGGAAGCTAAAAGAGGAGCTACAGCTGAGGCCGCTTCGTCTTTAGATTTGCCTCAGCTTTCAGCAGAACCAGGATTTATCTCTACCGTTGATACGCTCTCCCCGCTAGAAGAGGATCAAGAATTAGAAGAAAAAGGAAAGCTATCTATTTCAGGATACATCGACAGTTATTACTTCACCAATTTTAATAATCCTGCATCGAGGGACAACATGGGTGTGTCGGGAGTAGGTAGGGGCTTCGATCGAAAAGTGGATCAGTTCTCTTTAGGAATGGTTCAAACGGTTTTTACCTACAGCAATAATAAATCCGAGGCAATACTTGACTTAGCCTACGGACCCAATGCTCAATACGGAAACTATGGCAATGTTCCCACTGCATTTCCTGCCTATGGGTACCAATTCGGAAAGGAGGATAGTTTTTCTGCCCTCATCATCAAGCAAGCCTATTTCAACTATCATGTGACCGATAGACTAACCTTTACCCTTGGGCAATTCGGGACTCACCTCGGCTATGAATTCATCGATGCTCCGCTTAACTTTTTTTATTCCATCAATCATACTTTCAATAGTGGAATTCCTTTTTACCATACGGGTTTGAAGTCGAGCTACGCATTTAGTGATAAAGCTTCCCTAATGCTCGGAATTGTCAATGGCTTTGATTACGTGCAAGACAACAATCGCTCAAAAGGATTGATTGGGCAGTTGTCCTTAAAACCGGTGGAGAATCTTCAAATTTATTTGAATTACATCAACTCGAATGAATCCACTGCAGATGACCTGGGACATACCCCTAAGGGTAATTTTACGGTGTATGACCTCAATGGTGGTTACCAATTAACCAATAAATTCTTTATCGGCTATTGGTACATGTTGGGTACACAAAAGGGAGCCTTGGGTTCACCAGGCACTTTTATCCCAGCCGATGGGGACGTGATTCACACCAAGACCTGGTATGGTGCTAACCTTTATTTTACCTATGCTCTCTCAGATTTCGTGGATCTTGGGGTGAGGGCTGAACATTTCAATAATGAGGATGGGGCTAGGGGATTACGAAATTACGATATCAAGTCGGCTTCATTTATTGGTGCATCTGTGAATACCCTTACCCTAACGGGCAACCTAAAATTGGCAGATGGTCACCTCTTATTGAAGCCTGAATTGAGGTTTGATGTTTTTCAAAAGGTGCCTGAAAGTGGGGCTAATCAAGGCTCCCAACAATTCATGGATTCGAAGGGTTTATTTACCAAGAATAGCCAAACTACCCTTGGTGTCGCGGCAATTTATAAGTTTTAGCCTTGGGAGATCTTAGGCCGGCAGCTGTAAGAACAATAGGCTTGAAAATCCCTAGGTAATTCTGATTTGGGATTTTCAAGCCTTTTTTAAAGCAACTCCTTTAAAAAGATTGGATGGCTTGCCAAACCTCATGAGATGGATTTCTCAAGTAGGTTGGCGAAAATGGATAGCATTTTAATTTCAATAAAATCTTTAATTCTTTGGTGGCTTCGTCTAGTATTTCCTATACTTTTGCAAAAAAATTAGTGAAATGATCCGTTTGGGGCTTCTTATCACCTTGTTGTTTTCCACACTCTCTTTCGAGCGAGTGGAGGTGAAGGCGTTGGAGGCTAGTGATATTTCGCAAAACGTAAAGACGGTCGTTGAATTTTCCAATGCATCCGGAGAATATTTCTTTGGAGGGCGAGAATCTTCAAATTTACCGACCTTCAATCCGCATCAACGGTTTACGGAATTAGGTGACCTTACTTTCTACAGCTCCTTTTTTCATTTTTCTTCAGGAGTTGATTTTTTCAAGCAATTCATTGCTTCTACACCGCATTGGGTAGTCAAAGACATCCTCATTTTTATAAGCGTTTTACGCATTTAAAAGCATTCAGTTCTTGAATTGCATACTCACCGCCTAAGTCGTAGGTGGCGTTTATTCCTTTTATTTTCCATTAACATCATTGTATTTATGTATAAATATCTAATGGTATTGCTCTGCATTGCCATTCCAGAAAAGCTGTTGTCCCAAATAATGAATGCGGACAATAAAGTGCTTGAACTTACCTACACGGATGCGGTCGGTATTTTGTTGGAGCAAAATTTACCACTCTTGAGTTCGCATTTTCAGGTGGAGGCTTCCGAAGGAGAATTGCTACAAGCAAGGGCTTGGAACAATCCACACTTCAACTGGAACCAAGACTTGTATAGCGCGGAGCGAAACGAATATTTCAACCAAAAAAATCAGCGCTTAATCCAGCTCGATTTCATGTTTTCGGTATCCGGAAAACATACTAGAGCGGTAAAATTGGCTAAAATAGGAGTGGAGCAAAACCAGCTGCAGTATGAAAACACAAAGCGAAGTTTGGTTTTTGAGTTGGGCTTGAAATTCCATCAGCTACTCATGCTTCAAAAAAGAAGCGAGATCTACAAAGAGGTGTTTGCTCAATTCAAGTCACTTATTGATAAGTATGAAATTCAATACAAGGTCGGGGAGATTCCTGGAAGTGAATTGATTCGTCTTAAATCCGAGTTGTTGACGCTTCAGAACACCATTGTTTCCAACCAAAATGAGGTGGAAATGGAGATGGCTGAAATCCGAATGCTATTGAATTTGAGGCCTGATGTCACCATCAAAACCAAAGAGTCCTCTGTTGCCCTTCCCGATGCAAGTCGACTTAACTATGGGGAATTGATCAGCTATGCTGAGGAAAACCGCCCAGATTATTTGGCAAGGCTCAATGAAATTTCCTACGAGGAAATGAACCTGAAGCTACAAAAGTCAAGATCTGTTCCAGACCTCATGCTGGGTTACCAGCCTCATGACAAGGGTAGTAACTATGTCCGACCATACTCCGGTCTAGTCTTTGAAATGGACGTGCCGATTTTCAATAGAAACCAGGGAAACATTGCCGTTTCGGAAGCAAATGTCAATCGTGCAAAAACGGATGCAGAGCAAGCGTTGGTTGCCTTGCAAAACGAGATCTATTCTGCTGTGAATAAGTATTTTCATTCACGTTCAGCCCTGGATAATTACAACCTGGAATTTTTGAAGGAACTCGAGCTACTCAATACCTCTGCGCTCCAGAACTACAACAACAAGAATATCAACATCCTGCAATACCTCGATATGCAGCGGACGTACATCACTACCATGTCAGAATACCTCGGCCTTCAGTCAGAGATTGTCCAGCGAGTAATTGACATTGAATTCACCACGGGTTATCAACTTTACAACTAAACAATTATGAATAGCTATAAAATTTCATTCCTAGTACTTCTATCCACCCTTGTATTTGCTTGTTCCGAAGAAAAAGCAACTGAAGCAGAGGTAACTAGTACCCCCGCCACCAGCATCAAGGTTAGTGAGGAAGCTTTAAAGAACTTGACTACGGTTGCAGCGGATAGCATTAATGATTTCAGCAGGTTCAACACCGTTGGTGAAATTAGCTTTGACGAAGATAATGTGGTGCGAATTTTCCCTATCGTCAGCGGTAGTGTGGAGAAGGTCTACGTGTCTTTAGGGGACTATGTAAAGGCTGGTCAGCGCTTGTCCACTATCCTAAGTACGGATGTCATTGCCTTCCAAAAAGATTATTCGATTGCCAAATACAACCTGGATGTAGCCGAAAAAGGATTCCAAAGAACCAAAGAGCTCTTTAAATCCAACATTGCTTCTACCAAGGATTACACTGAAGCAGAAAATCAATACAAAAACGCGTTGGCAGAGTTTCAGGAGAAAGAAAAGAAGTTGGAGCTCTACGGCGCTTCTAACAAGCCTGATGCAGTATTTGAATTGTATGCCCCAAAAAGTGGGTATATCGTGGAAAGAAATGTGAACGAAGGACAGCAAATCCGTACCGATAACAATGCGTCTCTGTTTACCATTTCGGATTTGAAGACCATTTGGGTATGGGCCAATATCTACGAAAGTGATCTTTCCAAAGTACGAGTGGGCGATACCATGGAAGTAACTGCTTTGGCCTACCCAGACAGGTTGTACAAAGGGGCAGTTTCTAAAATCAATACCATGTTGGATCATGACTCACGCATCATCAAGGTGCGTACCGAAGTAGATAACTCTGATGCCTTGCTGAAGCCGGAGATGTTTGCCTCCGTGGCGATGGTTTCTTCTGTTGGACTAAGAGCCCTGGCTCTTCCTACCGAGTCTGTCATCATTGAAAGCAACAAAACCTATGTGATGAAAAAAGTAGGCACGAATGAATTTGCTAAAGTAGAAGTGAAGGTGGGTAAGACCATTGGAACCTTCACGCAAATCGAAAGTGGTATTGCAGTTGGTGACGTGGTAGCGAGAGACTACGCGCTTTTTTTGATGACCGCATTTAATAACGCCAAGTAATCATGAATAAGTTATTAAGTGGATTAATATCCTTTTGCTTAAAAAAC
>CAMCBC010000172.1 GCA_945872775.1 Spirosoma fluviale
GGCGGAGTATTTGTTTGAGGAGTTTGCACGTATCCCGGTGGAGGTGGAATATGCCTCTGAGTTTCGCTACCGCAACCCAGTCGTCAACGAAAAAGATTTTGTGATTGCGATCTCCCAATCGGGAGAGACTGCAGATACGCTTGCTGCCATTGAATTGGCCAAGTCCCGAGGAGCCACCATTTTTGGGGTGTGTAATGTGGTGGGTTCTTCCATTCCGCGTACCACGCATGCTGGATCCTATACCCATGCTGGCCCTGAAATTGGTGTGGCCTCTACGAAGGCCTTTACGGCTCAAATTTCCGTCTTGGCGATGATGGCCCTGAAGTTGGGTTACCAGCGCGGAACGCTTCCAGAAAGCACCTACATCCAATTGCTACACGAGCTCGCTGCCATTCCTGCCAAGGTAGAAAAGGCACTGCAAACCAATGCCCTGATTGAACAAATTGCTGCAGAATACAAGGACGCACGAAACATGCTGTACCTAGGTAGAGGGTACAATTTCCCTGTGGCCTTGGAAGGAGCCTTGAAGTTGAAGGAAATCTCATACATCCATGCAGAAGGCTATCCTGCGGCAGAGATGAAGCACGGACCGATTGCCTTGATTGACGAGGAGATGCCGGTGATTTTCATCGCGATTCAGGACAGTTCCTACGAAAAAGTAGTCAGCAACATCCAAGAAGTGAAGGCCCGCAAGGGGAAAATTGTAGCGGTAGTTACCGAGGGAGATACGCAAGTGAAGGCCTTGGCAGATCACGTAATCGAGGTGCCTCTCACGCACGAGGCCTTTACACCGCTGGTGTCTGTGGTGCCTTTGCAGCTATTTTCCTATCACATCGCAGTGATGCGTGGCTGTAACGTGGACCAACCTCGAAACTTGGCCAAGTCGGTGACGGTGGAGTAATCCCAAAGTTTCACTTTGGCTTGTACGTTTTTGTTCCGATTTTGATGGGGCTACGATGATTTGGGTCGACTGTGTTCGACCCTCGTTTACTTCTTTTATGACAAGTTCGAAAGATGTTCTGCCAGCGGCTTCATTTACTCTGAATTGAAGTACTGTTGTAAAGAGCTTGGAATCTTTATTTCTACTAGGGATGAATCTGTTTGTGAGATGCCATTTTCAGGATTAATTTTCTTTAGCAATTGCTACAATTTTTTTATTTATCCCTGACCAAATTGGGTTACCAACTCGGGTTGAAAAATCTTGAATTTATTTTTCAAAATCTCAATGGTGAGAACTTGAAATTTTTTTTATACTTTTCTTCAAAATTGCAACCCCATGAAAATCAAGCTCTCAGAATCTGAAATTGCTCCTCTTCAGTCAATAGAAGAATGGGAGGATGACCTACTGGTGAGGTATCCTGAACCAAAAGACAAGCAAGCCAAAGCAAAGGACGATTACCGGAATTACCATGATTCTGAAAAAGTAGATACTGTCAGACAGTTTTATAAACTCAATCATACTTACCAGACCTATGATTTTGTACTGGAGAAGGAAAGGGAATTTTTGAAGTTTGAAAAAAAAGAAATGCCGTTTTGGGAAGCGGTTGATTACCTCAATACCCTGATCGATGATTCAGATCCGGACACCAATTTGGATCAGTTGCAGCATTTGCTTCAGACTTCAGAAGCCATTCGCGCAGATGGACATCCCGATTGGTTTGTGCTTACAGGATTTATCCATGATTTGGGCAAAGTCTTGTGCTTGTTTGGCGAGCCTCAATGGGCAGTGGTAGGTGATACTTTTCCTGTTGGATGTAGACACTCGGATGCTATTGTTTATTCGGAGTTTTTCGATGCAAACCCGGATTCAAAAGACGATCGCTACAATACCAAATACGGTGTGTATACGCATCAGTCTGGTTTGGATCAAGTCAAAATGTCCTGGGGCCATGATGAATATTTATATCAGATGTTCAAAGACTACCTACCGGAACCTGCGCTTTATATGATTCGGTATCATTCATTTTATTCGCAGCACAGGGAAAATGCATACGATCACTTGCTAAATGAGCACGACAGAGAAATGTTCAAATGGGTAGATAAATTCAATCCTTACGACTTGTATTCCAAAGTGCCAGTACCACCAGATTCCAAGGCCTTGAGACCTTATTATGAGGAATTGGTCGCCAAATATCTTCCAGCAACACTAAGATTTTAAAGCAAAATTTAACAAAAAAAGGGGACGTTTCGATATCCCCTTTTTTATTTTAGGGCGTTTCATTTTCTCTTTTTAACCCAAAATACACTTCATGCTGACTGTCATTTCCTTTGTTGGATTCACGCTATTTGTTGCATTTTTCTCTTGGTATAAGTTGAGAAATGAAAACCTTCGCACCAAGGATGGGTATTTTTTGGGCGGTAGGACCTTGACAGGTGGAGTGATTGCAGGATCCATGATTCTGACCAATATTTCGACAGAGCACCTGATCGGAATGAACGGATCGGCTTACAAAAATGGCATGATCATCATTGCCTGGGAAGTTACTTCCGCAATCGCTTTGGTGATTGCCGCGTTGTACTTTTTACCGATTTACCTGAGGCTAGGTTTATCAACGGTTCCTCAATATCTGGAAATTCGATTTGATGCAATGACAAAAACCATCGTCTCAATTTTGCTAATGCTTTCTTTCGTGGTTACGCTATTACCTATCGTGCTTTACACTGGAGCAATCAATCTGGAGAGTCTATTCACTATTTCTGAGGTTTTTCAAATTAGTAAATCAGAAGGAATTTGGTTGACGGTAATTACAATCGGGGTTATAGGTTCTGTTTATGCCATTTTTGGAGGGTTAAAAGCTGTTGCATTTTCTGATACTCTCAATGCCATCGGGTTAATGATTGGAGGGCTAATGGTCCCGGTTTTTGCCCTATGGGAAATTGGCAGCGGAAATCTGATCGCTGGTTTAAGTAAGGTATATGCAACCATACCTGAAAAATTCAATGTCATTGGTGCTGAGGATTCAGTTATGCCCTTTAGTACACTTTTCACTGGATTGATGATCAACCAAATATATTTTTGGGGGATGAATCAGACGATTATTCAGCGTGCCTTTGGGGCAAAGAATATGGCTGAGGCCCAAAAAGGGCTCTTATTCACGGGGATATTCAAGATATTGATTCCTTTAATTATCGTTCTTCCGGGGATTATTGCTTTTTACTTTTATGGTGAACAGTACTTTGGAGATCAGGATTATATTTATCCTGTTTTGGTTAAAAAAGTTCTCCCTTTAAGCCTGATTGGCTTTTTTGCTGCTGTAGTTTTGGGTGCAGTTCTCAGTACATTCAATTCAGTTTTGAATTCTGCAGCTACCATTTTCAGCTTGGATCTTTACAAAAAAATCATTCAGCCTTCTGCCTCTGATCAACTTCTCGTTAGAGTGGGTAAAATTAGTTCCTTGATCATGGCAGTTTTGTCGATTTTGATCGCCCCAATGGTTGCCAATGCTCCTGACGGGCTGTATCAGTTGATGCAGCAACTCAACGGAATTTTTTTCATTCCCATCGCTTCGATTCTTATTGCTGGCTTCTTTATACCCAAAATCTCAGCAATGGGTGCCAAAGTTGGTTTGGTAACAGGATTTTCTTTTTACCTATTGACAACGTTTCTGATAGAAGTAAATCTCCATTTCATCCATATTTGGGGCATAGAGTTTTTACTCAATCTCTGCGTGATGTATTTGGTTAGTTTGAAGTTTCCAGCAAAAGTTCCGCTTATGCATCCCCAAGGACCTCTGAATCTTCAGGAATGGAAATATACAAAGCCACTCTCTGCGGTGCTTTGCCTAGTGACTTTATTGATTTATTTCTTTTTGGGGAGGTAAAAAATCAGCAGGTGAAATGTTGAAGTTCCCTTTATTTCAACCCATCCAGCAATCCATTTAAGGCTTGAGTGTCAGCTACGGAATTGTTGAACCGATTAAAGATTCCAAAACCATTACTTCCAATATTTCCTTCATCCCAATAAAAAGGGACCATCCCGTTGGCCTTGGCTTGTTTGACAACATACTTCAAGTAATAGGCCCTTGAAGCTAAATGTA
The DNA here is from genome assembly GCA_945872775.1 of Spirosoma fluviale. Lineage (GTDB taxonomy): Bacteria > Bacteroidota > Bacteroidia > Cytophagales > Cyclobacteriaceae > Algoriphagus. Next base: position 4,038 of record CAMCBC010000172.1, read on the forward strand.
AGGTCAAGTTGCTCCCCGTCAGATTGGATCTCCTAATAGCTCCAAATTCGCCCAAAATCACTGGAATTCCTTTGTCGACAAATTGGGTTTTCATGGATTTAAAAAGTTTAGCTAAGTCAGCTTCTTCTCCCCAGGTAGGATTGCGTTCCGTATCTGTTGTGGAACGATTGTTTGCTCCCCAGTAGTAAAACATTTTCCCCCAATCCGCATCTTTGTCCATCAGCGTAAATTGGTAGGGCGTGTAATAATGAACTTCCATCATGATGCGGTCGGCCACTTTATCGGTTGGCAAGGTCAACATCAATTTGTTGGTTTTCTCAATATCGGTATCAGGGCCTTGAATGACCAAGGTACGGTAGGCATTTTTACCGCCTGTAGATCGAACTGCATCTATAAAGGTTTGATGGTAAGAAGTCAAAACTGCCATTTCTGTTGCATTGGCAACTTTCGGTTCATTGGCACTCGCAAAAATCAAGTGTTCATCAAAGCCTCTTAATGTGGTTGCAATTTGTTCCCAAAAGGCTTTTTGTTTCGCATTCGTGGCGGACTTTTTGGCTTCGGTGCAATTATTTTCTAACCAGCCATTGTCCCAATGGATGTTGACAATGACATACATGTCGTTATCTATAGCGTATTGAACCACCTCTTTTACTCGGACCAGCCACTCTGCTTTAAGTTGTGCTGTGGTAGCATTTGCCAAATATTGATCATACGAAACAGGAATTCGAATGGCATTGAAACCATTGGCTTTAACCAAATCAATCAATGCTTTTGTCGCTTTTGGGTTTCCCCAAGCAGTTTCTCCTCCTATGGCTTCCAGTGAATTGCCAAGGTTCCATCCCAGTTGGATTTTTGCAGCAAGTTGAACTGCTGAACTACTCATTCCGGTAGCATCGGCAGGAATTGGGTTGGTGTTGTAACTTGGATATAAATTACTCCCAGCAGAACCAGAACCCGGATTTACTTTAATGGGAGTTAAGTCTGAGTCAGAGTTGCACCCAAAAACTCCAAAAAAAGAAAGGCAAAAGATGGCAAAAAGTGTTTTTTTCATTTTTTAGGGTTGCATGAATGGCTTTTTTACGAGCCCTTTCAACAAAGATTCTACGCTTTACCCTCTATTTTTCGGGTAGGGTTAATTGGTATCGAAACTGTACTTATTTCATAAACAGCGCATGATTTCTTGTCCTTTTAAGTACAATCGAAAGTAAAAGTTGTTTAGTACAAATCATATTCGAAAGGATAAAGGCCCTCAAATTTTTTGTACTTTTGTGCACGTTTATGATAAAGGATAAAAAGGAAGTGTTTCGGTCGCTATGCCCTGTCGCAACCGGCCTGGATGTTATAGGGGATAAATGGACCTTATTGGTCCTGAGAGACATGTTGTTTGGGCATAAATCTACCTTTAATGAATTTAAGACTTCTCCCGAG
>CAMCBC010000173.1 GCA_945872775.1 Spirosoma fluviale
TTTTTTACTCCTTCTTTGGTAAGTTCCTTGATGGTGTCCTCGGTATACGGCTTGATCCAGGGATCTTTTCCTAGTCGAGATTGGAAGCAGGTCATCACCTTATCTTCAGGGAGTCCCAATTTTTCAGCTACCAATCGGGTGGTCTGGAAACATTGGGCACGGTAGCAAAATTGATTTTTTAGTCCATAGGCAGCGCAGCAAGTGCCTAGCTTGCAGTGTCCCTCCACGCTTCCCTTTCGGATTTGCCGCTCAGGAAGGCCATGGTAAGAGAAGAGAAACTTGTCGTACTCGTGCTTCTCCATCGCTTCCCGACCCAGTTCGGCCCAAGCTTCAAGAAACAAGGGGTGGTCTACGTAATTGCTCAAGAAGGTCATCTCGGGAATGATCTGCCAGGTGCGCGTAATCTCCATCACTCGATCAATCACCGAGCCATTGGTGGCGGAGGCGTACTGGGGAAATAAGGGGAGTACGATGATTTTCTTTACGTTGGCCTTATTCAGCTCATTCAAGGCCTTTTTAATGCTCGGGTTTTGGTAGCGCATGGCCATGGCCACCAGGTATTTTTTAGGATCTAGCTTCTCAACGAGCTTGTCCTTCAGGTCTTGGGTATGAAAAAGTAGGGGAGAGCCGCGGTCAGTCCAGAGCTTGCGGTATTCCCCGGCAGATTTGGGTGCACGGAAGGGTGCAATAATGAGGTTGACAAGCATCCATCGTGGGATAAAAGGAAAGTCGATCACCCGACCATCCATTAAAAACTCCCGAAGGTACTTGCGCACATCCCCTGTTTTGGTGCTGTCGGGAGTTCCCAAATTGACCAGTAGGACTCCTATTTTTGCGTTACTTGTAGACATGAACTTGAGCTATTTCCAATGAAAAGCCCAAAAATAGTCCCTTTGTTTAACTTTCAGCAGGAAGATTTCGGATAAAAATTCTTTTCCAGGGAGATGCACCCCTGCACTCTAGAAATTGAGGGATCTTATTCCAATCCCTCTTTTCGCTTGTTCATGGCCCAGCGCATCAAAGGCCCCGAAGTCATGGAGGTCACCAAGGCCATGACTACCAAGGCTACGAATAGTTTCTCGGTAATGAGTCCATTTTCTAAGGCAATCAAGCCCAAAATAATTTCCATGGCTCCGCGGGCATTCATCCCAAAGCCGATGGCCAAGGCTTCGTATTTATCCAGTTTGCCTTGTAGTGCACCAAAGCCACAGCCGATTACCTTTCCTGCATAGGCTACCAAAATCACGACGAGCACCAGCAAGGGGTCAAAATTGGCTATGAAGTTTACCTTCAATCCAATAGCCACAAAAAACACGGGGGCAAAGATATTATTCACAAACTGGTGGATAATTTCCTTGGCGCGCTCGGTCATGTGCTCTGAATCACCGATGGCAATTCCGATGATAAATGCACCAAAAATGGCATGTAAACCAATGAATTCAGTAAATGCTGCAGCAAAAAAGCAAGCCGCTAGTGAAAGGGAAATAATTCCACCGGGCCAAGCCAAGCTTTTGTTGATCCAAGGAAGTACCCGGTTGATCAGGGACTTGCCCACTGTCACCATGAATGCAGTAAATCCAACGGTGAGTAGGATGGTGTAGCCAATGCCTATTCCTCCGGCTTCCTTTCCCATAAAACTCAAAATAACCGAGAAGATCATCCAACCAATGATATCGTCTACCATCGCTGCAGATACAATCATCATCCCCATCCTACTCTTAAATAGATTCAAATCCATCAAGGTTCGTACGATGACTGGCAAGGCACTGATGGCCATGGCAGTACCCATAAACAGGGAAAAGAGGAGCTTGTCTCCTTCCGAAAATCCAAAAAATTCGGCAAAGAAAAAGGGCGCCGTAAAGCCAAAAGCAAAGGGAATGACTAGCCCATAGAAACTAATGTTGAGCGCTTTTTTCCCTTGAGAAAAAACCAATTTTAAGTCGACTTCAAGTCCCGCAATGAACAGAAGCAAGACTACTGCCACTTGAGAGTATCCCGCCAAGGCAATATTGCTCATGGGGTAGGATCGAAATAGAAATTCAAAGCCTTCTGGAAAAAAAGTCCCCAAAATGGTGGGGCCAATTAAAATTCCAGCCATAATTTCTCCTACGACGGCAGGCTGCTTGAATTTTCTAGCGATTTCGGCAAAAACTCGTGCCAAAACGAGCATGGTAGCAAGTTGAAGTAGTAACATGACTACTTCATTGTGGGTCAGTTTTTCCATCGCTTGCCTATTTGACGATCAATAAATTGCAAGGAAGCTCAATCAACACGTCCTCGATGTCGTGAGGGAAGATCCGATCGATAAACGAAAACCCTTGTTCTACCCCCATAATCAAGAGGTCGGACTCAATGGATTCGCAAAAACGAACCAATTCTATAGCCCATTTTCCTGCGGTCACCTTGATGTTAATTTTGAGATCAGTGGGTTCTAAGCCATCCAAAATTCCTTGCACATAGTTGATCTCTTCCTGTACCAATTTCCGTCGGGTATTCGCCACCTCGGTTTCTGTACCTTCTGCTGCAGTAGCCATTTGAAACCCGTACATCTTGATTTCATTCAGAATATGGACTTGGGTAGACTTTTCAGCTTGGCAAAATTTTAAACCTCGGGCGATGACCCTCGGGGTGATATCTAGTTCGGTTCCGTTGATGACTACCTTGGAAAAATGGGTGGTTTCTAGTTTGGGTTCAATTAGGGTCAACACGGAGCAGGTTGCTTTGCGAATTACTTTGCGGGCAACCGAACCTACGTAATAGGTGAGCAGCCCTTCTTTTTTTAGTGCTCCCAAGACCAATAAATCTACCTTTTCTTCCTCGCAGGTTTTTAAGATGGTTTTTGCAGGCTTGCCTTCCTTCCAAATCGTCTTGATGCGCTGCAAATCTCCGCAATGCCGGGACAGAATTTCATCCAGTTGTGCCTCCAATTCGGGAGTCTTGGTACCCACATGTATCAAAACCAACTCCCCTTCAAAAACGCTAATTAATTTTCTAGCTTCAGCAATCAAGGCCTCCATTCGAGGAGAAAATGCAATGGCGAGGGCAAGTTTTTTATACATGGCAAGGGTATTTGTCCTTGAAATACGGGTTTTTTCAGGAATTAAGCAAGTTGAACAAGCAAGGAGCCGTTTATCCCAGCCCATTTCCGCCTGCCTTCCTAATTTAAATTCCGAAAAACTGTATCTCACAAGTCGCATTTTTTTGCTAAACTGCCGATTCATTTTTCAATTAAATGTCCTTTTTAGGTACTTGAAAACACTACCCTTATGAGAAAATACATGCTACTTGTACTGGGGTTGGCGACAGTGATTTGCGGCAATGCCCTTGCCCAAAGCGACTATCCTACCCTCAGTCAAGCCTCCCAAAGGCTGCAAAAACTCAGCTCCAACCCTGCTGTAGAGCTGAAGACACTTACCAAAACCGCTGGTGGCAAGGAGATATTTGCCTTGAAAATTGGTACTGGAAACAAAGACCAGAAACCCGCAATCGCAGTAGTCGGTGGCGTAGAGGGATTTCATGTGCTAAGCGTGGAGCTGGCACTGCAGTTTGCGGAAAAGCTAGTCACTGAACATGCGGCTGCCTTGGAAGCGACGACCTTCTATATTTTCCCCAACCTATCCCCAGATGCCTATGCACAGTACCACGATGCCTTGAAGTACGAGCGTCGAGGAAATGCCGTTGCCATTGACCACGACCGTGATGGGGTAGCCGGAGACAACGGGTACCGCGACCTAAATGGCGATGGACTCATCACTTGGATGCGAATCACAGATCCCATGGGCGACTGGACTACCTCAAAAGAAGATGCTCGCGTCCTAGTGAAAGCAGACAGAGCCAAAGGTGAAGCAGGCAAATACCGAGTAGTGAAAGAAAGTGTGGACAGCGACAAGGACGGCAAATTTGCGGAAGACTTGACCGAAGGCATTGCCTTCAACAAGTCCTTGACTTACAAATTTCCTGTATTTGAGCCCCTTGCAGGAGATATCGCCGTTTCTCAGCTTGAAAGCCGAGCCCTGCTAGATTACTTGTTTGAGCAGTGGAACATCTTTGCTTTTGTGACCTTTTCACCAGCCAACAACCTGAGTACCCCACTGAAATACTCGGCTGGCGATGCACGCAAGCGAGTAGTGACTTCCATTTTGGAAAAAGACCAGGCCACAAATGCTATGGTTTCTGAACTCTACACCAAAACTGTACCTGCCAAAGCGTTCCAGCAGACCAACCAGGGTACCGATGGCGATTTTTTCCAGTGGGCCTACTTCCACTTTGCGCGCTACAGCTTTTCCACACCAGCATATTGGACTCCTGAGTATAAGGGTAAAACCAACGCCGAAGCGACTTTCTTAGCTTGGTCGGATTCCTTGAAGCAGGATAATTTTGTGCCCTGGACCGCAGTTAAGCACCCAGATTTTCCCAACCAACAAGTGGAAGTAGGAGGCATCAAACCGTTCAAAATGGTCAACCCTCCTTTTGAGAAAGTGGGTGAAATCGCCAAGCAGCACACGGATTTTATCCTCAAGATCGCTGCCATGCAACCTAAGTTGGAGCTACACAGCCTCAAAACAGAATCGCTAGGCAATGGCCTTACCCGCATCACGGTAGACTTATTTAATAATTCCCCCTTACCTACTCATTCCGAAATGGGCACCCGCTCACGCTGGCTCAGAAAGCTGCGAATAGACATTGATGTGCCCGCAGATCAACTGATCTCTGGGGATAAGGTGAAGCTAGTGGATTCGCTAGGTGCATATGAAAAAACTAGCTTTAGCTGGATCGTGCGCAGCAAGGGTCCGGCGCAATTGAAAGCAGGTGCTCCGCATGCAGGTTTTGTTACCCAAACTGTAAAATTCTAAGCCATGAAGATCATGAATATCAAACATACCGTAACTGCATTGGCTTTGGGAGCTTTATCGCTTAGCTCTTTTGAAGCAAGTGCGCAACAGGAAAATTACTTTCGTGCCATCGGTACGCCGCATGCTCCAAAAGTTGAAATCGCTTGGAATCGCTATTACAGCGCCGAAGGGCTTTGGGATTTGATGAAGAAAATCGCAGTCGCGCATCCCAAAATTGCCAAAATCGAATCCATTGGAAAGTCGGTGGAGGGAAGAGAGATTTTGACCCTGACCATCACTGATTTTTCTACCGGCAAGGATACCGACAAGCCGGCCATGTGGATTGATGGAAACATCCACTCCAATGAGGTGCAGGGCGGGGAATTTTCGCTTTATGTGGCTTGGTACTTGACCGAGATGCATGCCGACAATGAATTTGTGAAGCAGCTGCTCAAGGACAAGACCTTTTACATCACCCCGACCATCAATCCGGATGCTCGGAATAACTTCTTCAAGGAGCCCAATACCGCTAGTTCGCCCCGCTCAGGAATGCTGG
>CAMCBC010000174.1 GCA_945872775.1 Spirosoma fluviale
TGGCAGATCATCACGTTGTAGCCCCGAGTATTGGCAACGTCTTGGATGCCACTGATGCAAGAGGCAAAAAAGTGGGAGGTGATTTCGGGTACAATAACGCCCAGAGTCTTGGACCTGCTGATGCGAAGGCTTTGCGCCAGCAAGTTGGGATGGTAGTTCATCTCCTTGGCAGCCTCGACTATTTTTCGTTTGGTTTCAATATGCAACTCAGGCGAGTCCTGAAGTGCTCTGGAAACAGTAGAGACGGACACACCCAATTTCTTGGCGATTTCCTTCATCGTAACCTGTCTTCCCTTTTTCATCCGAACCGATTTATTAAATTTTTCCTACCTGCAGCCGACTGCAGTTACGAATAAAGCAAAGATTTTTAAAAAAATCGCTATTCTTGATAAATAGTAGCCAAAACAGTTTCACCCACTACCCTTAACGTGCGTGCATCTATCCCTTCCATCGCATCTCGGTGCGTGTGGTGGTAGGCTCCAAATCCTAAATCTGGAGAGAAATCAATGATATCAATCATTGGAACACCCGCCCATTCATTCACGAAAACATGATCATCCAAGATTTCGGGAGAATCTTGCTGGATAAAATAGGAGCCATGGCCAAGTAAGGAAGCATTGCCCCAAACCTTGGAAAGGATGCCGCTGGCAAATTTTCTAGAATATCCTTCGCGGTAGAATCGTGCGTTTTTTCCACCCACTAAGTCCACCAAAATCCCGTAGTAAGCGGAGTAATTGGGGAGGTGCTTGTTTTTGGACCAATACTGGGAGCCATGGCACCACCAGATTTTGGAGTTGTCTCTGCTAGATGTGTATTCGGGTTCCCCGTCGTCCTCCCCATCAAAGAAAATAAGGTCGATGCCTACGCCTTCAGGAAGTGGCTGGGCAGAAATACTACGAGCGATTTCCATCAGCACACCCACTCCAGAAGCCCCATCGTTGGCTCCATCAATGGGCTGATCAATGCGCTCGGTATCCTTGTCAGCTATTCTTCTCGTATCCCAATGTGCGGCAAGGAGAATTCGCTTGGTGGCTTGTGGATTGATGGATGCAATTACATTGCTTAGATCCCAAGTCAAGTCATCGTAGGTTTTGGCCTGAAAATCCTGAACTTGAACTGTCCAACCGTATTTTTTCAAAGTTTCTACCATCCAAGTTTTGGTGGCAGCATGTCCCGGAGTACCAGGCACGCGGGGTCCGAAATCCACCTGCTTTTGTACAAAAGCGTAGGCCGAATCCGCATTGAATGCGGGATAAGGTTTTAGGGCAACCGGTTCCGTTTTGGTTTCGGTACTTTTCTCGCCCGAACAGGACACAAGGAGGATGAGCAGTACGAATACTACCCATGGAAACTTATTCTTCATAGGCCCAGTCGATACGATCTTTCATGTCTTTGACTACAAAGCCCATGGACTTCAGGCCCAGTCGAATTTCATCCACTTTGGTATAGTTTCGGGCTGTTTTTGCTTCGGTGTATTGGCTGAGAAGGAGGTCTAAAAGTCCATCCTGCACCTCGCCTTTTTCTTCTACCAAACCAAGAATCTCCTCCACAAAAGTGATGTAGGTGGCAAGCATCTTGGAAAATACTTCTTCTCCTCAGCTCGCGGACTGAAGTTGCCCAGTAAATATGGAGTTGATCTTCTTCAGCAAGTTGAACAGGTGGCCAATGGCCATGGCTGTATTGAAGTCGTCGTCCATGGCGCGGTAGGCTGCAGTGATGCTTGCCTCCACCTGCTGGACTTGTTCCCCGTCTAGGGCTATCTCTGAATTTGGCGTATAGTCCATGCTTCGGACGATGCGTAAGCCGTTGATGATCTTTTTGTATCCTTTTTGCGCAGCACGAAGGGCATCATTGGAGAAGTCCAGCGTGGAGCGGTACTGGGCCGTTAAGATGAAGTAACGGATCGTCATCGGACTGTAGGCCTGTTCCAATAGCGGGTGCTTGCCGGTGAAGAGCTCCTGTAGCGTGATGAAGTTTCCCAAGGACTTGCCCATCTTCTGCCCATTGATGGTGATCATGTTGTTGTGCATCCAGTACTTGGCGGGGTCGCGGTGGTTGCAGGCATTGCCTTGCGCGATTTCGCACTCGTGGTGTGGAAAAAGCAAATCCATGCCCCCTCCGTGGATGTCAAATTGGGTCCCTAGGTATTTGGAGCTCATGGCCGTACATTCTAGGTGCCAACCTGGGAAGCCAAGGCCCCAAGGGGAGGGCCATTTCATCAGGTGCTCGGAAGATGCATTTTTCCAGAGGGCAAAATCTACTGCATTTCGCTTTTCCCCTTGTCCGTCAAGATCTCTACTTCCGGTCATGAGGTCGTCGAGCACGCGTCCAGATAGCTTTCCATAGGTATAGCGCTTGTTGTAGGCGAGTACATCGAAGTACACCGAACCATTGACGACATAGGCGAGGCCCTCGTTAAGTATGGCTTCCACCAAGGCGATTTGCTCTGGGATATGACCCGTGGCACGAGGTTCAATACTCGGTTTCCAGGTATTGAGCAAGGCCATGTCACGGTGGTAGGTGTCCGTGTATTGCTGGGCCACTTCCATTGGCTCGAGCTGCTCCAACTTTGCTTTTTTGGCGATTTTATCTTCTCCTTCGTCTGCGTCTCCGGTCAAGTGCCCCACATCGGTTATGTTGCGGACGTAGCGCACCCGGTAACCCAAATGCGTCAAGTAGCGGTTGACCGTATCAAAGGTGATGGCCGGCCGACCATGTCCCAAATGCGCATCCCCATAGACCGTCGGCCCGCACACATACATGCCCACAAAGGGAGGGTTGATGGGTGCAAAATCCTCCTTCTGTCTGGAAAGAGTATTGTAGAGCTTGAGTTGATGTGCTTTCATAAAAGTACAATGTACAAAGTACGAAGTACGAAGTACAATATTTTTCTAAGTTTGAATTTGACCTTTGAGGTTTTCAAAACCTCGAAGGTCTTAGCTTTAGATTTCAAGACCTCAAAGGTCTTGGTTTCTTAAGACCTCAAAGGTTTGAAAAAAACCTTCGAGGTTTTTTAATGTTTGAAGTGGCGCACACCGGTGAGCACCATGCTCATGCCCTGGGCATTGCAGTAGTCGATGCTGTCTTGGTCTTTGATGGATCCTCCCGGTTGCACTACTGCGGTGATGCCAGCTTCGTGGGCGATGGCGACACAGTCAGGGAACGGGAAAAAGGCGTCGGAAGCCATAACAGCACCTTTTAAGTTGAAACCAAACTCATTGGCTTTGGTTATGGCCTGTCTTAATGCGTCCACTCGGGAGGTTTGTCCTACACCAGAGGCAAATAGCTGGGAATCGTTGCTCAATACAATGGTATTGGACTTGGTGTGTTTGCACACTTTTGCGGCGAATACCAAGGCATCTAGTTCTTTGTCAGTAGGGGCTAGGGTAGTGGCAACGGTGAAATCTGCCTTTCCTTCGGTAGCAAGGTCCTTGTCCTGTTCGATGATTCCGTTGAGCAAGGTTTTGAGTTGCTTCGTTCCCGGCACTTCCCCTTTTTGCTGAAGGAGGATGCGGTTTTTCTTGCTCATCAGCACGGCAAGCGCCTCTGGGCTGAATGCAGGAGCGATAAGCACCTCAAAGAATAGGGAATTCATTTCTTCTGCGGCTGCTTGATCTACAAGGCGGTTGGTTACCAATACCCCGCCAAAAGCGGAAGTGGTATCTGCCGCGAAGGCCTTCTGGTAGGCTTCCTTTACTGTAGCGCCAGTAGCACATCCGCAGGCGTTGGTGTGCTTGAGGATGGCGAAGGCCGTTTGGTCTGGGAATTCAGCGATCAGGTGAACCGCTGCATCGATGTCTACTAGGTTGTTGTAGGACATTTCTTTGCCGTGAAGCTGCGCAAAAAGATCTTCCAGTTTTCCGTAAAAATGGGCGGACTGGTGTGGATTTTCTCCGTAGCGAAGGGCTTTGGCCTCGGTTTCTGAAATCTTCAGAGCAGGGATATTTTCTACACGGTTGAAGTAGTTGAAAATATGGGTATCGTAGTTGGAGGATACTTGGAAGGCCTGTGCTGCAAAATAGCGTCTGTCCTCCAAGGTGGTGGCACCGTTTTGGGCTTGCAATTTGGCGGCCAACTCTTCGTATTGATTTTTGGAGGCGATGATGGTTACGTCCTTGAAATTCTTGGCTGCAGCGCGGATCAAGGAGATGCCGCCAATATCAATTTTCTCGATGATATCTGCTTCAGATGCTCCAGAGGCAACTGTTTCTTCAAAGGGATACAAGTCCACGATCACGAGGTCAATGGCCGGGATCTCGTAAGTGGCAGCTTGAGCGATATCGCCTTCGTGGTCTCTGCGCTGGAGGATGCCTCCAAAAACCTTGGGATGTAGGGTTTTTACTCTTCCTCCAAAGATGGAAGGATAGCTGGTAAGCTCTTCAACAGGCACTACCTTTGCTCCTTGGCTCTCAATAAATTCCTGGGTACCGCCAGTTGAATAGATGGTGACGCCGTGCTGTTTTAGCAAAGCGATGATGGGTTCAAGCTTGTCCTTGTAATAAACCGAAATGAGGGCAGATTGTATTTTTTTAAGTGCCATGGGGATTGAAAAATCAGGGTTAATCGAAGAAGGCACAAATGTAGAAAAAATGCCCGGAAGGGCTTGGGGAAAAGGGGAAGAAATTTCTCAAGAAAAGCACTATCGGATTTTACTTCTTGGCTGAAAAATACCTGGGTCAATGCTGAAAAAAAATAGATTTCTACAAGGATTTATTGTTGGGCTAGGTCTCGGTTTTTGTCCAACTTGATCACAGCTGGTTTTTCAAATCCATCATACCGTGTAAAATTCGGATCACTTCAATTTCTTGGGTTGCTATTGTCCGGTAAAAAATGAGGTGTTGTCCAGTTTTGAACCCAAAGACATTCTTTTCAAGGACTTCATACGATTTACCAAGCGTTGGTTCGGTAGCTAATTTTTGACAAGAATCGATCAGTAACCCGTAATAAATTTCCGCTTGATTCACAGACCAGGTTTTAACTGTATACTTCCAAATGGCTTCTAGATCTTCAATGGCTTTGTTTGTGAAGTGTACCTTAGCCATTGGTTTGGGTAGACTTTAGGGTTTCCAAATGGCGTTTTGGATCGAAATCATCCCTGCGACCGCTTTCTAAACCTTCCTGGATTGCTTTCCGCAAAATTTGGATCCGATTTTCTTCTTCTTCCAAAAGGCGAAGTCCGGCGCGAACTACCTCACTGGCGTTATTGAAACGCCCATTTGAAACGGTCGATTCAATAAAATTTTCAAAATGATCCCCTAAGGATATGGATGTATTTCTGCCCATGGTTTTTTACTTTTGTTCAAGTTACCAAATTTT
>CAMCBC010000175.1 GCA_945872775.1 Spirosoma fluviale
ATCACCTTCGTGGGTGCCATTCTAACGGTTTCCTTCCAACTCAATCATACGCACCTTTTTTACTATTTTGGAGGTTTAGGTTTGGTTTTCTGCTGGTTTATGTGGGGAATCTACCGTGCAGATCGTAGGGAACAGTTTACGCAACTAAGTGCCTTTGCCAAAGCCATCATGCTGGTAGGGACACTGAGTATGGCATTTTTATAAATTTGCTAACTGACCACAGTCCACGGACCACAGTACCAAGTACCAAGTACGAAGTACGAAGTATGGATTCTAAACCAGGTTACACGACGCTACAGTCAATTGTGTTTAGCGCATGAAAAACGTGTTAAAATTTAGATTCTAAACCCAGTTACACTACGAATCGGCTGTCGACTGTGAACGGTTGACAGTTCAAATATTGGCCACGGCAGTTTGTAATGTATCGGTTCCTGTTAAAAATCAGATTCAAAATCCCACTCCTGTGCCTTTACTCACAAAGTGACTACTCTAAATCCGCTAATTTTGTAAAAAATTGACCCATGAAATCGACCCTTTTTTCCTCCCTACTTTTGTTTCTTTCCTTCACTGCCTGCCAATCCCCTTCCAGTTCCGGAGGGAGCCAGGCCTCTACCGAAACCTCATCCACTGCTGCTGGAAGTTCAGTAGTCACGCTAACGGTTCAGGAATTTGCTGCCCAGAGTTCCAAGGGTACAATCCTAGATGTACGTACGGCTGGTGAAGTGGCACAAGGAAAAATTGAAGGTGCGCTAGTTATCGATTATTACAGTCCCAATTTCCTTGACCAGGTCAGTCAACTCCCCAAAGACCAGGAACTCTACCTCTACTGTGCAGTAGGGGCTCGAAGTGAAGAAGCTGCCCGATTGCTCGTTCAGCAGGGCTACACGAAAGTTTACCACCTCCAAGGAGGCATTCAAGGCTGGAGCCAGGAGGGGATGGCAGTGGTGAGGTAAAGCAGAAGGAGGCTTGAAAAATTAGGATAGGTTTATATCCTAATTTTTAGGTGTAGATATTCCAAATTATACGAAAAAAGCCCTTAATTCACTGAATTAAGGGCTTTTTTCGGTTGCAGAGAGGAAGGGATTCGAACCCTCGATACTGGGCTAGACTCATTTTATTTTTCACCATCAAATATGCCTAACCTCATGTAAGCGGCTTTATTTTTTAAGCTAACTAAACCGGTTAGAATTGATTGACAACCCAAGCCATTGGGATATTCAAAAATAGGTAACAATAGGTACGTTCGGTATCCGTACTTGAATTACATAATATCAATTCATTTATACATTCAGACGAATGATATTGCTACAAACAAAAAAATAACAAGATGAAGGGTAGCCCGCAATATGGAATACTGATTACGCTAGTAGTTTTCTTGAACATAAACTTCCCCACATTAGGGCAAGAGAAAAGCTCGCCAGAAGGTTTGAGTTGGAAAACAAGCCAACAAAGTGCAGCACAATTTTCACAAAGCTTTACCCAGGACACAGACAACGATGGAGTAGTGGATACCTTTGATAATTGTCCAACTAAAGCAAATCCAAATCAATTGGATACCGATAAGGATGGTATTGGTGATGTTTGTGACGGTTACCAGGATAATTTTTCTATCAGTTTGGCGAGTACTAAACCCAACATATTGAGCATTTCTCCGGAATATGCCAAAAAAGCAGTGGATTTGAAGTACAATTCATTCGAACGCTATTCTGGCTTTTTTAGTACCGTCAATGCTTTCGAGTACCTAGACTTTAATAAGGACGGGTTCAAGGATTTGATTCAGGTAACTAACTATATTCCCGAAGTGGGGCACCTTTTGGGTGTTTTTTTGTGGGACCAAGCCTCTCAAAGCTTTAAGGACGATGTTCGATTTTTAATGAATGCCAAAGGAGATCCCTTTTTTCATAACGGACGAACCCTGGATTTTAATGGGGATGGATTATTGGATGTATTTTCCCCCGCTCACAACTACCATGGAGTACCTGGAGCTCAGCCAGATTATTATTTTCCAGGTGGTAATTTTGCTCCTTCGAATATTTTTTTAAATACAGGAACGGGATTTTCTAGACTTGACTTAGACACAAGCGTTTTTACTGATAAATATGGCCCAGGTAAATCTGATTACATACGACACATGACGGGCTCCGTTATTGACTACGATGGCGACCTTCAACTAGATTTACTATTGCCCGGACTAGATGATCAATCAAACAATAATCCCCGAAAAATAGCCACTAATTACTTTTATGAACAGAATCAAATCAAAAAGAAATTCAAGTTTAAGCTTCCTGAAAATCTTAATTACCAAGCCCAAGACCATTCCATCCTCTTCAAAACTTTCAATGGATTTACTTACCTATTACATTCTCCTCGAGAGGAAAATACACCTAGTGGAAACAAAACTTATCCCGAGGTATGGGTTTATGAAAAAAAACTTGATGCCCAAGGAGAGCCAATACTGATCAAAAAAATAACCTTGGAACGAGATCCTAAAGTTTTTTTCCAAGGTTCTTTTATGAACTACAATGGCTTTTACATTTCAGATTTAGATCAGGATGGGAAAGAAGAATTTATCCTAGGCATGTTCACTGAGCCTGCAGTTGATGGAAAACATGCCGGTTTTCATGTGTTTGATTCAGAAGGAAATGAGCTGACCCGAAAATGGTTTTCAGGAGAGGATTACGTCGACGCTACTGGTGCTCACGGAAATGGATTTCATGTGGTTGATTTCAACAACGATAGCTTTGCAGATTTATTAATAACTGAAAGACATCGTAGTTCAATGGATAAGATTGCCTTGTTTATGAACACAGGAAGTAAATTTATTCTTTTTCATCTCAATACTGGAGACACTCCTGAATCAGATGGTGGCCCAGGAGGTTGGTCTATCCCGGTTGATGTCAACAATGACAAAATTTATGAGGTAATGCGCTATAAAGGATATGGTGACTGGACCTTTCAGACTAAGCAAAACATTACCCTCTATTCCATCAATTTTCAAAACTTCAACCTAGACATTGATCAAGATAAGGTGATGAATTCTAGAGATAATTGTCCTACAACAAGTAATATAAATCAGGCGGATCGAAATAGTAATGGGATAGGTGATGTTTGCGATGATTCGGATAAAGATGAATTCATGGACAGTAGTGATCCTTGTCCAGATATCTATGGATTAGACAAGGGATGCCCAGATACAAAATCACCAACCTTAGTACTTAAAAGCTCCCATACTATTGTTTTACCAGCTTTAGGCACCACAACTCTTGAAGCAGCAACTCTAAATAACGGTTCCACCGACAACGTAGGCATCACCCAAATCTCCCTCTCCAAAACCTCCTTCACCTGCGCGGACCTGGGAACCAGCAAAATCACCTTCACCGCGAAAGACGCTTCAGGCAATACTTCTTCGGCTGAGGTGACCGTGACCGTCGTGGATGAGATCAAGCCTACGCTCAAAGCGAAGGCTACCTACACCATTAAGTTGGATGCAGAAGGCAAAGGAGCTTTGAAGTGGGAAGATATCGACGAGGGCAGTACTGACAACTGCAGCATAAAAGACAAAATCCTTTCTAAAACCTCCTTTACCTGTGCCGACCTGGGAACCAGTAAGGTCTCCTTCACTGCAAAAGATACTTCAGGGAATACCTCAATTGCCGAAGTGACCGTGACCGTGGTGGATGAGATTAAGCCTATCCTCAAGGCAAAGGCTGCCTACACCATCAAGATCGATGCAGAAGGCAAGGCTGCTTTGAAGTGGGAAGACCTAGACGAAGGCAGCAGCGATAACTGTAGCATCAAGGACAAGCTGCTCTCCAAAACCTCCTTCACCTGCGCCGACCTAGGTACAAGCAAGATTACCTTTACCGCGAAAGATGCCTCAGGAAATACTTCTTCGACTGAAGTGACTGTAACTGTGGTGGATGAAATCAAACCTACACTCAAGGCAAAGTCTGTCTTTACCATCAAGCTCGATGCGGAAGGCAAGGCTGCTTTGAAGTGGGAAGACATCGACGAGGGCAGCAGCGATAATTGCAGCATCAAAGACAAGCTACTCTCCAAAACTTCCTTTACCTGTGCCGACCTGGGGAATAGCAAGATTACCTTTTCAGCAAAAGATGCTTCAGGGAATACTTCAGCTGCCGAGGTTACGATTACGGTGGTAGACGAGATCAAGCCGGTTGCCAAAGTCAAAAGTAGCTACACCATCAAACTTGACGTCGCAGGCAAGGCCACTCTCAAGTGGGAAGATATCGACGAAGGCAGTTGGGATAACTGCAGCATCAAGGAGCGAAAACTTTCCAAAACGGAGTTTAGCCGAACCGATGGTGGAGACAACAAGGTCACTTACACGATCACCGATGCTAGCGGAAATACCAGCAGCATTGAGACTACCGTACGCGTAGACATCGTCCTTTCTGCCCCGGAGCGTGCTAGGAAAAGCAATACCCTAAAGGCCTACCCCAACCCAGTTAATGACTACCTCTACCTGGAGTTTGCCGAAGGAATCAGCTACGGAAGCATCCGTACGAGTTCCTTGGTGGATGCATCCGGAAAAGTACTTGGAGAGCTAAACCTAGAAGATGCGGGTAATGGGCGACTCGGATTTTCAACTCGGGACCTCAAGACAGGAATGTACTTCCTTCGTCTGGGGACACGAGACACCCTACACCTAATCAAGTTTACTGTAATCCACTAAGCGATGAAAAAGCTACTTGTACTACTACTCCTTTGCTTCTTCGCTTCCTGTGGAGAAAAAGAAAAATCACCTGAAGAGCTTGCACTTGAAAAGCTAAGTGGGGAAACCGGGATCACCTACACCCTCGGCACTACCGGCTATGTCAAACGAAACCAGGTGGATGAAACCAAATTCTATCCCAACCTGAATTTAAAGTTGCAAGGCACAAGCAAGACCTATACCGTCAGTGGAGCGGATGACTTGTTTGATGCCTCTGGCAACTGGGAATTTGTGGGAACCAACTTTGATAAAATTCGGCTCACTGGCAGCAAGCCTGCCGCTCAAGGAGACATCTCTTTCACTAAAAATGGCCAAGACTTGATCTTGGTGTTTTCGGTACCTACTCCTCCGGGAGGAAGAGTGGCAGCTCTCACGGGAAGTTATGAGATCAAACTGACAGGAAACTAAATAGACTAGCTATACTCCCCAACTAAACACAAAAAAAGCCCTTAATTCACTGAATTAAGGGCTTTTTTCGGTTGCAGAGAGGAAGGGATTCGAACCCTCGATACCCTTTTGGAGTATACACACTTTCCAGGCGTGCTCCTTCAACCACTCGGAC
>CAMCBC010000176.1 GCA_945872775.1 Spirosoma fluviale
CGCTACACCCCGAAACTTTTTTACTCTAATTTTTTAAACTAGCCTTTTGCTAATTAAAGGATTCGAACCTACAGACTTCCCGCACCCTTGCGGGACGCGATACCGGGCTACGCTACACCCCGAAACTTTTTTACTCTAATTTTTTAAACTAGCCTTTTGCTAATTAAAGGATTCGAACCTACAGACTTCCCGCACCCTTGCGGGACGCGATACCGGGCTACGCTACACCCCGAAACTTTCTTTAACTCCTTGTGAGTTAATTTTGTGATCCCGCTGGGATTCGAACCCAGGACCCATACATTAAAAGTGTATTGCTCTACCAGCTGAGCTACGGAATCGGTAATTAGTATGTCAAAATCTAAAGATTCGTTCCTGAAACTGTATTGCTTCCCGAAATACTTCGGGACAGGCTTACCAGCTGAGCTACGGAATCGGTTACTTAATTTCGGTTAAATGAACTTGCTTTTTGAAAGTTCAATGCCGTAATTGGACTGCAAATTTATGACTCTGAATTCTAAATGCCAAGAATCAATTCCATCTTTCTCATAAAAGTTTCCATATTTTTCATTTTCCTATTGCAAAGCATTCATTGTCAAGCGGATGTGCCTAGGTTAATGATCGCAGATTCCTTGTTTAACCAGAGAAGTTACAAGGAAGCAATGGAGATTTACGAGGTAAACTTCGAATCTGGGATCTATTCTACCTCCATGATACTCAAAATGGCCTTCATTGCAGAAGGAATTGGAGACAGCGAAAGGGCAACCTTGTACTTGAGTAAGTACTATGATTTGAGTCCCAATCCACAGACGATTTCAAAGATCAAAACACTTACCGGACAAGCCGAATTGGCGGGTTATGAAGTGAGTGATGGCATGCGCTTTGTCCTGTTTCTGGTAGAATACAAGGAGATTATCGTCGGAGGGCTCACCTTATTTCTCATCATGTCCTTGATTGGACTTTGGTCCCCAAGAAAAAAATTGAACGAGGGCAGATTTTATGGTCCCTCCATAGTATTGATAGGGTTGATTTTTGCCACCAATAATTTTCTGAATGGTCCCTCCACTGGGCTGGTTACCTCAAGTCCTACCCTCATTCGCTCCAAACCTTCTGCTGGTGGAGATTTCATTGAATTGGTAGAGCCAGGGCACCGAGTAACCATCAAATCCTCCAAGGATATCTGGTACGAAATCGAATGGAAGGAACAGATCGCCTACATCAAAAAGGAGGATGTGACAAGATTGTGAGTTTGAATTGTACAATGTACGAAGTACTAAGTACCAAGTAGGGTTTCTACTTACTGCCTTAATCCTACCCGCCGCGGCGGGCTATCAAAATACCATCGAAATACGAATTGAATCCCCTATTTCCCCGAGTTTACTCGGGCTGTTTCCATTGTATTTCACGAAGCTGCCCGCCGCGGCGGGTATTTCCATCGTATTTCTACCCTATTTCCATTGTATTTCAATGGTGTTTCAATTAAAAAAACAAAGCCCCGTATCAAACAGGGCTTTTGCTTTATTTCTTCGCGATGTAAGTCACCAAGTCAATTACTTTGTTGGAGTAGCCCCATTCGTTGTCGTACCAAGACACCACCTTTACAAAGGTATTGGAAAGCTGAATGCCTGCCTCTGCATCGAAGATGGAGGTGCGAGGATCACCAATAAAGTCATTGGATACCACTGCATCTTCGGTGTAACCCAATACACCTTTCATCGTAGTCTCGGAAGCTTCCTTCATCTTCGCGCAAATCTCAGCGTAGGTAGCAGGGTTTTTCAAGCGTACGGTCAAGTCCACCACAGATACGTCTGGAGTAGGTACGCGGAAGGCCATACCGGTAAGTTTGCCATTCAATTCAGGGATTACCTTGCCTACGGCCTTTGCAGCTCCTGTAGATGATGGGATGATGTTCTGTCCAGCACCACGGCCACCTCTCCAATCTTTGGCAGAAGGGCTATCCACGGTCTTCTGTGTGGCGGTAGTCGCGTGTACGGTAGTCATCAAGCCTTCCTCAATGCCCCAGTTGTCATTCAATACCTTGGCAATAGGAGCAAGGCAGTTGGTGGTACAAGATGCATTGGAAACGAAGGTCATGTCTGAGGTATAGGTATGCTCGTTGACACCCATCACAAACATCGGCGTGTCGTCCTTGGAAGGAGCAGACATGATTACTTTCTTGGCACCTGCATCGATGTGGCCTTGAGCAGATTCTTTGGTCAAGAAAATACCGGTAGATTCGATGACGTAATCCGCACCTACTGCACCCCAGTTTAAGCTCGCTGGGTTTTTCTCTGCGGTTACGCGAATGGAATTGCCATTCACAACCAAGTTTCCGTCTTTTACTTCCACAGTTCCTTTGAATGTGCCGTGCGTAGAGTCGTACTTCAACATGTAGGCCATGTAGTCTACATCGATCAAATCGTTGATTGCTACTACTTGTACATCAGCTCTTTCTTGTGCCACACGGAAAGCGAGGCGACCGATTCTGCCGAATCCATTGATTCCAATTTTAATCTTGCTCATCTGTAAGTGATTTTATAGGATTACTAATTTTTTTCTACTTCGGGTGGTTCCAATCGTTTATCGCTAAAACAAGCTGAAACGCAAGCGAATTTATTACAAAAATCGGGTCTCCCCAAACTAAACCCTTGCCTTTTCCCACCAAAACGCGGAATAGCGCATTTCAATCGATTTCGAAATCAAAAAAAGAAAGGTAGTAAACTTTCCTTTTCTCTAAACCCAAGAATAGCAGCCGCCTGAGTCGAGTGATTCCTAAATCGGAAATAAAAAAACCGGGATGTTCACCCGGTTTTAATTTTAGGACAAGGAAGCCAGAAGCTGCTTGAAGGTAGCACTTGGCTGCATGGCCTGTGCACACTTGGCTTCATCTGGTCGGTAATAGCCGCCCAAATCAATGGCTTTTCCTTGAGAACTGTTGTATTCGTCTACAATCTTGGCTTCTTGGTCCAAAAGCGATTTGGACAATGCCGTAAACTTGGCAGCCAATGCGGTATCCTTGGTTTGGGAAGCCAGCGCCTGAGCCCAGTACAGGGCCAAGTAGAAGTGTCCACCACGGTTGTCTAGTTTGCCGACCACGCGTGCTGGTGACTTGTCTTCTTCCAACCATCTGCCTGTCGCTTGATCAAGCGTCTCGCCCAAGAGAATGGCAGTAGGGTTATCAAAGGTTTGTCCCAGGTGCTCCAAGGAGACGGCCAAGGCCAAAAACTCGCCCAAGGAATCCCAGCGCAGGTGACCCTCTTCGGTAAATTGCTCTACATGCTTGGGAGCAGATCCACCGGCTCCAGTTTCAAATAAGCCCCCTCCATTCATCAAGGGAACGATGGAGAGCATCTTGGCTGAAGTGCCCACTTCCAAAATAGGGAAGAGGTCGGTCAAGTAGTCACGAAGCACGTTGCCCGTTACAGAGATAGTATCCTTGCCTGCTACAATGCGCTCACAAGAGAATAGGGTTGCTTCAACAGGCGATAGAATATGAATCTCCAAACCTTTGGTGTCGTAGTCGGGAAGGTATTTATTGACTTTTTGAATCAGTTGCGCGTCGTGTGCACGAGCCTTGTCTAGCCAGAAGACTGCTGGGGTCTGCGACAATCTTGCCCGACTTACGGCCAACTTCACCCAGTCCTGAATCGGTGCATCTTTGGTTTGACACATTCTCCAGAGATCACCTTGCTCTACCTCATGCGAGAATAGGACAGTTCCCTCTGCATCGCTTACTTCTACCGTGCCGGCAAAAGGAATTTCGAAAGTTTTGTCGTGTGAACCGTATTCCTCAGCCTTTTGAGCCATCAAACCCACATTGGGTACAGAACCCATGGTGGCTGGATTGAATGCCCCATTTTTCTTGCAAAAATCAAACACTGCCTGGTATACCCCTGCATAGCAACGGTCTGGAATGATTGCTTTGGTGTCTTGAAGTTTTCCTTCCTTATTCCACATCTTGCCCGAGGTACGGATCATGGCTGGCATGGACGCATCGATGATCACGTCACTCGGCACGTGTAGGTTGGTGATTCCTTTTTCCGAATTCACCATGGCTACTGCTGGGCTTGCTGCATAGCAGGCATCGATGTCTTGGAGAATCTCCGCTTTTTTGTCAGCAGGAAGTTTATCAAGGTTGGCCAAAAGGTCGCCAAATCCATTGTTCACATCCACACCTATAGCCTCCAAGGTCGCTCCATGCTTCGTAAATACAGGCTCAAAAAAGACTTTGACAGCGTGACCGAACAAGATAGGATCGGAAACCTTCATCATGGTTGCCTTGAGGTGCAGGGAAAACAAAACACCCTTTGCTTTGGCATCTTCCTTTGCCTTTTTCAAAAAGGCACGGTACTGAGCGATGCTCAAGGTAGCCGCATCGATGACCTCGCCTTCTTGCACCTTCAATCCAGTTTTTAGCACTTCTTGTGTGCCCGATGCTCCATGAAGCGTGATGGTCAACTGGCTAGCTCGGTCCATCGTATGAGATTGCTCAGAGCCGTAAAAATCTCCAGCTGCCATGCTGTCGACATGGGAAGCGGAGTCCGCAGTCCAAGCACCCATGGAGTGGGGATGCTTGCGTGCATAGTTTTTAACAGCCAATGGGGCACGACGGTCTGAGTTGCCTTCCCGAAGGACAGGGTTCACTGCCGAACCTTTGATCTTATCGTATTTTGACTTTGCAGTCTTTTCTTCTTCTGTTTTTGGCTCCTCTGGGTAGTCAGGCAATGCATATCCTTGGCTTTGCAATTCCTTGATAGCCGCTTTAAGTTGAGGAACGGATGCTGAAATATTGGGCAGCTTCACAATGTTGGCCTCGGGAGTGGTCGCCAGGTGGCCCAACTCGGCTAGGTCGTCGTTGATGCGTTGTGATTCGCTGAGGTATTCTGGAAAATTGGCAAGAATGCGTCCAGAAAGTGAAATATCACGTGTTTCTACTTGGATGCCTGCCGTCTTGGTAAATGCTTGCACGATGGGCAACAAGGAATAGGTGGCAAGTGCAGGGGCCTCATCGGTGAGGGTGTAGAGAATTTTTGGCGTCTTGGACATGGGCTTAGTGTTTAGCTAAAAATGGGTTCAATAGGTTTATAGACTCTTTTTTTGAATGCGCGCTTTGAAGCAACATTCTCCATAAAGAGCATTGGATGGACAAAAATACAAATATCAAGCAGGATTTTGTTCCGTTTGTGGAAATCCTACTTGGAGGGCTAGGAGTCTAAGGTAAACGGATCAGCATCTTTCCAAGCAGGAAATTTGCTTCGGTATTCTTCCAAGGCCTTGGAATCAAGGCTGA
>CAMCBC010000177.1 GCA_945872775.1 Spirosoma fluviale
CAAAAAGGATACTTCCAGTCCCCCGTAAAGCCAGGTGCTCGAAATTACCTTGCCGGCAACTTTTCTGAACTTCGTCCCAACCACTTTCATACAGGTTTGGATTACAAGTTTGGCGGAGTCGAGGGCGAACCTATCTATGCCGTAGCGGATGGCTGGGTCCATAAAATCAAGATTTCCTCATTTGGGTACGGGAATGTGATTTACCTCAAGCATCCGAGTGGACACATTACGCTATATGGGCACTTGCGGAATTTCAATCCAGCGTTGCATGCTTGGATGAAGAAAAAGATGTACGAGGCCAAGCTAAATGAACTGGAAATCAACTTGAAGGAAGGTGAACTGCCAGTTAAAAAGGGGGAATTGATTGCAAATGGTGGAAATACCGGGAGTTCGGGTGGTCCCCACCTTCACTTTGAGATTCGCGATAGCTTAGATCGCGCGATAGATCCTTTGCTAGCAGGATATTCCGAAATCCTTGACCGCACCCCTCCTACTCCTCAAAAAATTGCCATTGTACCGCTTGAGTTAGATAGCCGTGTCAATGGAAAATTTCAACGTGTAGAAGTCACACCCGTGCTCAGTGGAACGAGTTACCGAATTCCAGAAACGATTCAGGTAAGCGGAAAAGTAGGGTTAGAAATCCAAAGCTATGACAAGTTGGATGGAGCTGAAAATCAAAATGGCTTCCCAAGATTTGAAGTTTCGGACGATTCTGGACCACTTTTCAAACTCGTAGTAGATAAAGTGGATTTTAATTTCACGAGGCATTTCTTGCTACATACACACCTCAATCGCTTTACCAAGCTCTATCACCAGAAGGATTTAAAGTTTTCCTTTATCACGCCCAATTCCCCTGGAACAGGTGCTTTTGAACTGGAAACTGGCAAAAAGAAAAATGTACAACTCAAACTTGTCGATGCCTACAACAATACCCGACTAGTTCAACTCAGCCTTGTAGGTGCAGATTTGGATTCTACCCGTTCGGATGGTGCTGCTCCCCCAAAGGCGCAAGTCAGCTATTACAAGAATATCATGAAAATAAAGTTAGCCCAGAGCAGCAAAGGCGGCCTTGCCAAGTTTGAGGTGGGAAATACAACCTACGAAATTCTTCCGGCCTACCAGGATGCTGCCAGCAGAACCTACCTCTGGGACCTTAGATTTGGCATCCCTAAAAAAATTGACCTTTGTTCAGAAATTTACACACCGGACATCATCGGGCATTTCCCAGTAGATCGAGAGCATGTACATGCCAACGCGAAGTTGCAGATTCGAACCGATTCCAACAGCCTATTGGAAGATCTGTATTTACGTGTAAGCCATTCCGGAACTGCTACTTCTCCTGTCCTTAACCTTGGAGAATCCACTTCGTATCTTTGGAACCCAATCGAAGCAACCTGGGATGTAACCGGATTTCCTGGAAATAAAGCCAAAACCAAGGTTTACCAACGAGCTGGAAATGGAGCGCTTAGCTTTATTGGAGGTGAATGGATGGGAAATCAAATTCGATTCAAAACCAGAAATTTTGGTAGTTTTGTTTTAGCTGAAGATGCTACCAAACCTAGTATCAGCCCGATAAGAGTTAATGCCCAAGGCATGCGCTTCACGATTAGAGACAACTTGTCAGGAATAAAAAGTTTTGAGGCATTTGTCAATGGAGAATGGGTTTGGATGCGCTATGAACACAAACAGGCTGTGATTTGGTCGGAATCGCTTAACGGGCAACCCCTGAAAGGTCCTGCCATCCTAAGAGTGACCGACCAAGCAGGAAATGTAGCAGAGTGGCGTGGAACCTTGAATTAATGTTTTTGAAACCTAAACATGAATAATATGTCCTTAGAAGTAGGCCAAATGGCACCCGATTTTGAAGCAAAGATTGAAACTGGAGCATCCATCAAACTTTCAGACTACCGCGGAAAAAAAGTGATCCTTTATTTTTATCCTAAAGACGCTACACCAGGATGTACAGCTCAAGCTTGCAACCTCAGAGACAATTACGAAGGGCTAATTAAAGCCGGATACGTAGTTTTCGGAGTGAGCTCAGATACTGAAAAATCACATCAAAAATTTATTGAAAAGCAAAGTCTACCTTTTTCCTTGATTGCAGATACTGACCTAAAAGTGCACCATGCCTATGGAACCTGGGTAGAAAAATCCATGTATGGCCGAGCTTACATGGGCACTGCACGAACCACCTTTGTGATCGATGAAGCTGGCAAACTCGCTGAGATTATCGAAAAAGTAGATACCAAGAATCATACAGCACAAGTGCTGAAGTAAAAAGTCCCATGAAAAAACAATCCCTACCCGAGCTACAAAAAATCTGTAGTCAACTACGAAGAGACGTCCTACGGATGGTTCATGCCGTACAATCTGGCCACCCAGGCGCACCCCTTGGCTGTGCTGAGTATTTTGTAGCCCTCTATTTTGATCAACTCAACCACAATCCTGACTTCCAAATGAATGGAAAAGGAGAAGATTTATTTTTCCTTTCCAATGGACACCTCTCTGCAGGATGGTATTCGGTACTCGCCCGCAGTGGGTATTTTCCTGTTGAAGAATTAAAAACCTTCCGCAAACTGAATTCCAGATTGCAAGGACATCCTGCCACGCACGAGCATTTACCTGGCATTCGAATCGCATCCGGCTCTTTGGGCCAAGGATTGTCAGTTGCCCTGGGTGTAGCCCAAACCAAAAAATTGGACAAAGACAGCTCGGTAGTTCACGTGTTGATGGGAGATGGAGAATTGCAAGAAGGACAAGTTTGGGAAGCGGCCATGTATGCTGCACACTATGGGATGGACAATGTGATTGCCACCGTGGATTACAATGGACAGCAAATCGATGGTCCAACCGTGAAAATAATGGACTTAAAAAATCTCAAAGCCAAATGGGAAGCCTTTGGCTGGGAAGTTATCGATACCAAAGAGGGAAATGACCTAGCTTCGGTAATTGCTGGTTTGGAAAAAGCCAAATCCCTCACAAGAAAAGGTAAACCTATCTTAAACCTGCTCTACACCGAAATGGGCTACGGAGTTGATTTCATGGTGGGTACCCACAAGTGGCACGGTTCCCCTCCCAACGACGAGCAATTGGCCCTTGCCTTGGGTCAATTGGAGGAAACGCTTGGCGACTATTAATTATCCATTGCAAAACACAAGAAGATGAGCTTAGACTTAAAATATACTTATACCGAAAAGAAAGACACCCGCTCAGGTTTTGGTGACGGATTTTTGGAGGCTGGAAGAAGAAACCCCAACGTGGTAGGACTTTGTGCCGATTTGATTGGTTCCTTGAAAATGGGCGACTTTCAAAAGGAATTTCCTGATCGATTTTTCCAAACAGGAATCGCTGAGGCCAACATGATTGGACTAGCGGCTGGAATGGCTTTGGGAGGAAAAATCCCCTTTGCAGGCACCTTCGCCAACTTTGCTACCGGTCGCGTGTATGATCAAATTCGCCAATCCGTAGCCTATTCCGATAAAAATGTAAAGATCTGTGCCTCACACGCCGGATTGACTTTGGGAGAAGATGGAGCAACACACCAAATCTTGGAAGATTTGGGGATGATGAAAATGCTTCCCCACATGACAGTCATCAACCCTTGCGATTACAACCAAACCAAGGCTGCTACCCTTGCTATCGCAGAATTCGAGGGGCCAGTATACCTCCGTTTTGGACGTCCAAGCTGGCCAGTATTCACCCCTGCAAATCAGAAATTTGAGATCGGTAAGGCCTGGAAAATGATAGACGGAAGCGATGTAACGATTTTCGCCACAGGCCATTTAGTATGGGAAGCTGTAGTGGCTGAGGCCATGCTTCGCGAGGAAGGCATCCATGCCGAGGTGATCAACATCCACACCATCAAGCCTTTGGATACAGAAGCGATCTTGGAATCCGTAAAAAAGACCGGTTGTGCAGTATCTGCCGAAGAGCATCAAGTCAATGGTGGCCTAGGTGACAGCATCGCTCAAACCTTGATTTTACACAATCCTGCTCCTCTGGAGTATGTAGGCGTCAACGATAGCTTTGGCGAGTCAGGTACTCCAACTCAGCTACTCGAAAAATACGGCTTAAACGCTGAAAACATCTTTGAAGCCGCCAAAAGAGCACTAGCACGCAAGTAACCAACCGTTGAGGTTTTCTTTAACCTCGACGGTTTTTAGTAACCTTTGAGGTTTTCTTCAACCTCGACGGTTTTACATTATTAAACCTTCGAGGTTTTAAAAATAAACCTCAAAGGTTTTTTAATAGTTGCCATATTTTAAAACCTTCGAGGTTTTAAAAAAAACCTCAAAGGTTTACACAATGCCTACACGATCTACCCTACTCTTCTGCATCCTTCTTGCCTTCGGCTTTTCTGCTAAAGGACAGACGCCTTCCTTTTGGCTAACCGATCCCAAATCCGGGATCCTATTCCAAAAGCAAGCTGAACCAAGTCCGGCCTTAGGGCTACCTACTTCACAGATCAGCTTGTATCCAGATTCCACGTTTCAATCCATGGACGGCTTTGGGTTTACGCTGAGCCAAGGTTCTGCCACCCATTTTTTAGCCATGTCTGATTCGGCCCGAAAAGCCGCTCTACAAGAATTATTTGGTTCAGGAGAAAAAGACATTCGTATCTCCTATTTACGGCTGTCTGTGGCAGCTTCTGATCTGAATGCATTTCCTTTTTCCTACAATGATCTGAAGGACCCTCAAGCAACGGATCCTACATTAAGCCAGTTTAGCTTAAGCTACGATACCCTAGACGTACTCCCTATCCTGAAGCAGATTCTGGCAGTGAACCCCAAAATAAAGCTGATGGCTTCCCCTTGGTCTCCTCCTACCTGGATGAAAGACAACAAGGACACGAGAGGAGGATCGCTACTGCCGCAGTTTGAGGCCAGCTATGCCCAGTATTTGGTCAAATACATTCAGGAAATGGACAAGCGCGGGTTTACCATCGATGCGCTTACCATCCAAAATGAACCCTTGCATCCAGGCAATAACCCTTCCCTACTGATGCTAGCAGATCAGCAAGCTCGGTTTATTGGCAAGCACCTAGGACCTGCTTTTCGACAAGCAGGAATCCAAACAAAAATCGTTATTTACGATCACAATGCCGATCGGCCAGATTATCCGATCACTGTCCTCAGCGATCCACTAGCCAATCCATTCATCGATGGCTCAGCTTTTCACCTCTATGGAGGAGCAATTGAGGCCTTATCCGAGGTTCATCAAGCCTTCCCGGACAAACACATTTACTTCACCGAGCAGTGGGTAGGTTCC
>CAMCBC010000178.1 GCA_945872775.1 Spirosoma fluviale
GTTTCTCTGCAATCTCTTGCGTGGCTGGAACCCACACTCTTCCGTCATTTCGGAGCGATTCAGACATCAAGGTTAACTTCGACTGGTGGTCTCCAGATACTGGGATACAGGTTGGGTGAATCTGCGTAAAGCAAGGGTTCGCAAAAAACGCCCCACGCTTGTGTGCTCGCCAAGCGGCAGTCACATTGGAACCCATCGCATTGGTGGAAAGGAAAAATACGTTTCCATATCCGCCGGTACACAAGAGCACAGCATGTGCAGCATGCGTTTCCACAGCTCCAGTGATTAGGTTACGCGTTACAATTCCTTTGGCTTGGCCATCGATGACCACCAAATCCATCATTTCGGTACGAGGGAATAACTTCACCTTGCCATTAGCTACCTGACGGCTCAACGCCGAATAGGCGCCCAAAAGCAACTGCTGACCTGTTTGGCCACGCGCATAAAAAGTACGGGACACCTGAGCCCCACCAAAGGAACGGTTGGCAAGAAGCCCTCCATATTCACGGGCAAAAGGAACTCCTTGCGCCACACATTGGTCGATAATTTTTACCGAAACTTCAGCAAGACGGTACACGTTGCCTTCACGAGCACGGTAATCTCCACCCTTGATGGTATCGTAGAATAGTCTGTAGATCGAGTCTCCGTCGTTCTGGTAGTTTTTTGCTGCATTGATTCCCCCTTGCGCTGCAATGGAGTGCGCTCTTCTAGGGCTATCTTGGAAGCAAAAAGCCTTCACATTGTATCCGAGCTCCGCGAGGGAAGCTGCTGCGGATGCACCTGCCAAACCAGTACCTACGACAATCACATCGTATTTACGCTTGTTGGCTGGATTGACGAGCTTACTTGAGAACTTGTGCTTAGTCCATTTTTCTGCCAAAGGACCAGCAGGTATTTTGGAATCGAGTATCATACGGGACTATTTAGTAGCTAGAGAAGTGTATGTAAAGAGGCATGGCTGCAAACAAGGATGGAACCAGGATGCAGTATAGGGTACCCACCAGTTTGATGGCAGGAGAATATTTTTTGTGGTTGAGCCCCAAGGTTTGGAATGCAGAGGCAAACCCATGAGATAAGTGAAATCCTAGAAATACCATGGAAATCACATATAAGGCCACCAACCATACTTGTTTGAAAGCTTCGTTAACGATCAGATACAGGTTTTTGTACTCTTCTCCTTCATACGTCACCATGGGAACTTCACCCCAGTGCATTTTTGCCCAAAAACCTTGCAAGTGAACCACCAAGAAGATAAGGATGATTGTTCCCAATACGCCCATGTTGCGGGAGGACCAAGCAGAGTTGGTGCTGCCTTTGGAGGTGGAATAGGAAACTGGACGAGCAGACTTGTTGTGCTGGGAAAGTAAAATGGAGTAGATGATGTGACCAATCACGGAAATGTAGGTCAGGTAAGACAGCAACTTTATTGCTGGATTGGTAGTCATAAACTTGGCATACATGTTAAATGCCTGCCCTCCATCTCCTTTAAACAGAAGCAAATTTCCGGAAACGTGGCCCGTCAAAAACAGGATAAGAAAAAGACCGGTCAGCGCCATAATCAATTTTCTTCCGAGGGTGCTATTCAAGGTTTTGGTAACCCAAGTCATAAATAATTAAGATTAGTTTAAAACAAACTGGTTTTGCTATTCAATTGTCCAAATTTACATCCGAGAAGGCTAGTATCCAATCTGTGCAAGTACTGGTTTATTATTTTAAACGATTCTAAATAAGCTATTATTCAAATAAGTTAAAACAGGTATTTTTTAGGAATTTCCAACAGTCTGTTCAATTTTATTGTTTTAATTTTTGATGGTTTTTCTCCATCCATCCGTTTACTTCGTATACACAAAAAAATTGGAGTGAATTCCTCCGTTCTGAAGCCATTCTCAATACCGAGTTTAATCTTAGAATAGTCACCTTGACCGATATGAAGCTTAGAATTTATTTTATTCTTTTTTGCATCACATTTTTTTCAGCCCTAGATACAGCATGGGCTACCCACATCCGCGCGGGCGAGATCATTGCGGAACGAATTTCGGTTCAAACCCTCACCTACCGAATCACGGTAGTAGGCTATACAGATACCCGTTCTTCCGTGGTTTTCGGCCCTGGTCGAATCAATTTTGGAGACGGCAGAGAAGAGCAGCTCAACACAAAAAGTGATTTTTCACTAGTTGAAGACTTAGGTGACTTGATTGAAAAAAACACATTTGTCATCACGCACACGTTTCAAGGTCCCGGCAAATACAAGATTCGTTTCTTAGAATTTAACAGAAATGACCTGACGCTGAACATGAACAATTCGGTAGACACCCCATTTTATGTGGAAACCGAAATCACAATTGACCCCTTTATTGGGGTGAACAACTCCCCAGTATTGACCATCCCACCCGTGGATAATGGCGCAGTAAATGTGCGCTACATTCACAACCCAGGGGCATACGATCCAGATGGAGACAGTCTTTCTTACAAAATTGAAATTCCAAAGCAAGGATTTGAGCGTGTGGTCAACAATTACCGTGATCCTGCCAGTGCAGAATTTAGTAAAAATAAGGAGGATGGTACTGGTCCTGCTTTTATGCGCGTAGATGCCATTTTTGGAGACCTGGTCTGGGATGCTCCTGGCACTGCAGGGCAATACAGTGTGGCGATGCGGATTACCGAATGGCGAAAAATCGACGGGAAGTATGTGGAAATCGGCTATGTCGTTCGGGATATGCAGATTATCATTGAAAACTCAAACAACAAACGACCCAAACTTATCCTTCCACCCGACCTCTGCGTGGTGGCAGGTACACGAATTAAGGAAATCATCCAAGGAGAAGACCCAAATGGAGACCCCATCAAAATCGAAGTTTTTGGAGAACCCATGGAAATAAATACCTCTCCAGCCACCTACAAACCAGAAAACGTCTTCCAGGTTCAGCCAGGGATCGTAAATTTTGATTGGCAAACGGTCTGCAACCATGTACGGGAACGGGAGTATGAGATCCGAGTACGCATCACCGACAAACCGCTCTCTGGACCTAAATTGGTAGATATTCAGACTTGGAAAATTAAAGTCATTGGTCCTCCGCCTGTTTGGGATGAACTAGAGCAATTACCCGGTAGAACCCTAAAATTGACTTGGGATCCGTATGCCTGTGCCACTTCTGCGCAAGAAATGCAGGTGTGGAGAAGACTCAATTCGGATCCTTACAAACCAGATTCTTGCGAAACAGGTATTCGTGCTGGTTACGAACTGATCGGAACCACCGACATGACCACCTTTGCCTTTACAGATAAAAATGGTGGAGAAGGACTCGCTCCAGGCAATACTTATTGCTACCGGTTGGTGGCCGCGTTCCCAACCCCAAGATTAGGTGAAAGCATTGTTTCTGAAGAAATCTGCATCACCATTGATGTGGATGTGCCCATTCTAACTAACGTGAGCATTACTGCCACGGATGAAAAAGAGGGTGAGATTTTTGTCAAATGGACTCCACCCTATGACTTGGATAAAATCCAATTTCCAGGCCCCTATTCCTATGAATTAGTCCGAAGCGAAGGATTTACCGGCGCTCAAAATCGGGTGTCATTGGGAAAAACCGCGGACACCTTGTTCACCGACAAAAAATTGAATACAAAAAATCTAGTCTACAATTACAAGGTGGTTTTGTTGGATAACAACATCAAAATTGACACTTCCACATCGGCATCTTCCGTTCGACTCGAGCCTACGATCATCAATGAAGCGATTGAACTCAAATGGTCTTTTACTGTTCCTTGGAATAATTCCATTGCCAAATACACGCACGAAGTTTACCGAAATCGAGCCGATGCCGCGGCGCTAGATGTCACCAACTTCGTTAAAATCGCAGATGTAGATGTTACCCAAAAGGGATTTATTTACCTGGACGAAGGAAAATTCAATGGGGTAAAGCTTAAAAAAGACCTCGAATACTGCTACTATGTGGTGACCAAAGGGGCTTACAATGTAGCTGGGCTTGTGTATCCCCTTGAAAATAGATCCCAAATCATCTGCGCCAAACCAGATGACAACCGCCTGCCTTGCGCCCCAGTGCTTACTTTTGAAGGACCCGCGTGTACGGCATATGTTGCGGAACAATCCTGTGGCACAATTACCTACAGGCATGAATTAAGTTGGAAGCCCAATTTCAGTGGCACCTGTGACGATCAACTGAGTGGCTACCGCCTGTACTTCAATCCAGAAGGTACTCCGAATGGGACCTTCACCCGTATCGGTCAATATTCCGCGATACAGCTTCGAGCTACCTTGAGCAATCTTGCCAACTACAAAGGCTGTTATTACATCACCGCAGTGGATCGCTCTGGAAATGAAAGTCCAAAGAGTAATGTGGTTTGTGTCGACAACTGTCCAAACTACCTGCTTCCGAATGCTTTCTCCCCAAATGGCGATGGGCTCAACGATACCTTTATGGCTTTTGATAATCCTTTCTCAAAATGCCCACGATTTGTCACCCAAGTGGAACTCTTTATCGTAAACCGCTGGGGTACGGAGGTATTTCGCTATGCCAGCCAATCTGCCACTGAAAATGATCCTTTTATCCGTTGGGATGGAAAAGATCAGGATGGAAATGAACTTCCGGCTGGAACCTACTACTACTCAGGAACAGTCTCCTTTGATGTGGTGGACCCAACTAAGAAACAGCAGACCTTGAAAGGGACAATTCAACTCCTTCGCTGATGATACAGGAATCCATCTTGTTATTTGATGGACACTGTAGCCTGTGTAATGGAGCAGTGGATTTTGTACTGAAGCGAGACACTAGAAAAAAGTTACTTTTAGCCTCAATTCAGGGACCTGCAGGCCAAGTAGTGCTGAAAAAGTGCCACTTACCCCCAAGCTATTTGGATACGCTGGTTTTGGTTGAGCAAGGAAAGGTCTACCTCGGAAGTACAGCAGCACTTCGGGTAGCTCGACTTTTGGGTGGGGGCTGGCCTCTTTTCTACGGACTAATTATCATCCCTAAAGGAGTTCGAGACCGAATCTACCAGTGGATAAGCCGCAATAGGTACCAGTGGTTTGGTCGAAGAGATACCTGCAGAATTCCTACAGCAAGTGAACGCGAACACTTTTTAAGAGAAGATCATCCCTTTCTTAAGTCGCTTGAATAATCATCCAATAAATGGGCATCCCGAGGGGAAGGTTGTTGATAAGAATCTGAAAATCCATGGTGCAAATATCCTTTCTGAACACATCGAAAAAAATAAAACATAATA
>CAMCBC010000179.1 GCA_945872775.1 Spirosoma fluviale
GCCGAAGCCCCTCTTTTTATTTCTTTAAAACCAAACTTGAATTCGCGGGAAGGTACATCGTCCCTTTTTTGACCGTGGCCCCTTCCGATGCATAAATCGGGGTTCCAAATCCTTCTGGTATCGGCAATTCCAAGCCTTCTTTTCCTAGATGATGCAGCACCAAAACTTCTTGATCTGCACTGCGACGAACAAAAGCCATCACCGACTTGGGATAGGTTTGCGTGACCGACTCCAGGCTTCCTATGGCCAAGGCCGGGTTGGATTGACGTAAAGCAATCACTTTTTTGTAATGGTTAAAATAGCTTGAGCCATCTAACCGCTGCTGGGCTAATGGAGTGACCGTCGCATCGGTGCTGTACTTAGGTTCAATCCATCTCGCTCTTTTCGAATCCTTTTCTTTAGCATCCCAAAGGAAAGGCTCTCGGATTTGTTCGTCAGGCTTGAGTCCAAGCATTCCTATCTCCTCTCCGTAATACAAATAGGGAGCGCCTGGAAAGGTCATCAGGATCGCCAATGCCTGCTTGTACTTCGCAGGATCCTGCTTCAAATCATTCAACAAGCGAGGTTGGTCGTGATTGGACGAAAACGTAGCGTCGATAAAATTAGACGTAATGCCTTGGTAAAAATCGAGTACATCCTTTTGCTTTTGATACAAAACCTGTCCATTCTCCGTATTCAACGCTTCGATCAGGGTGTAGTGGAAATCAAAATTGAACAAGGCCGGAAGACCTGGCAAATAGGGTGCTACGATTTCTTTTTTGTCATAGACCTCACCTACCAAGTAGATGTCGGGCTTGATGGCCTCCATTTCCCGGCGGAACTCCTTCCAGAAGGCATGGTTGTCTAGTGGACGATCGTCTGGGAAAATATGCTTGGCAGCATCCAAACGGAACCCATCTACCCCAACTTCCTCCAACCAGAAACGTCCAATATCTACGATTTCTTTACGTACCTGTGGGGAATCAAAGTTTAGATCCGGCATCCCACCCCAGAAGAATCCATAGTAGTAATCTTGGCCTTGCCCTGGATCATGCCACTGACGAATGTTGTCCGAATCCAAGGTGACCGTCTTCTTATTTAAGTAGGAAGCAATGGTGTCCTTTTGTGCCCAAACGTAGTAGTCTCGGAATGCATTTTCTCGACCTGTTTTGGAGGCTTGAAACCAAGGATGGTCACTTGCAGTATGATTGATAATGAGGTCAATGACCACCTTGATGTCTCGCTTGTGCGCTTCGTCAAGTAGCCTTTTGAAATCGGCCATTGTCCCATAATCTGGATGCACCGCCTTGTAGTCTGTTACATCGTATTTATGGTAGGTTGGGGAGGGCATGATGGGCATAAACCAGATTGCGTTGGCGCCCAACTCCTTGACGTAATCCAATTTCTCAGTTACCCCATTGAAGTCCCCAATCCCATCTCCATTCGAATCGCTAAAGGATTGCACAAAGATCTCATAGGTCACCCCAGCCTTTGGCCAATAGTTTTTGACCTGTTGGGCTTGAATCTGGACACTGCTCATCTGAACTAGCAAAAGCGTCAGCAAGCTGAATACGAACTGTTTTTTCATAGTGATGTAAGGAAAAGAAAAAGTCACCTGCTTCAAGTGACTTTTTCAAGATTTAGGGACTAATTAATTGGATTATCCTGTCCTTCAATTCAAAAGAACTGGAATTTCAACTTAATTTCTATTCACAGCATTCAACATGTCAAATGCCAACTCAA
Organism: Spirosoma fluviale; assembly: GCA_945872775.1. Taxonomy (GTDB): domain Bacteria; phylum Bacteroidota; class Bacteroidia; order Cytophagales; family Cyclobacteriaceae; genus Algoriphagus. The sequence continues at coordinate 1,723 of CAMCBC010000179.1, forward strand.
GGCGCTTGACAAAATTCTCCTCCCCTTTGCGAAGCCAAACGCGCGGGTCGTAGTATTTCTTGTTGGGGCTATCTGCACCTTCTGGGTTGCCCAACTGGCTTTGAAGATAGCCTTCGTTTTTCTTGTAATAGTTCAAAATACCTTCCCACATGGCCCACTGCATGTCGGTATCGATATTCATTTTGATGGAACCGTAGCTATTTGCCTCGCGAATCTCTTCTACAGAAGAACCAGATCCTCCGTGGAATACAAAATTAAGGGGCTTGCCTGTAGTACCGTATTTGGCGTTGATGAAATCCTGAGAATTTTTGAGGATGATTGGCTTCAAGCTCACATTTCCTGGCTTGTATACACCATGCACATTGCCAAAAGCAGCTGCAATAGTGAAAAGGTCACCGATTTCTCGTAGGTGCTCGTATGCATAAGCAACCTCCTCTGGCTGGGTGTACAATTTGGATGAATCTACATCGGAATTGTCCACACCATCTTCTTCTCCACCCGTTACACCCAATTCAATCTCAATCGCCATGTCCAATTTCACAAACTCCCGGAAATAGGAAGTAGAAATCTCAATGTTCTCATGTAATGGCTCTTCAGAAAGGTCAAGCATGTGCGAGCTATACAAAGGTCTTTTGTAGGCATTGTGATAAGCTTTACCTGCCTCAAGAAGTCCATCAATCCAAGGGAGTAACTTTAAAGCAGCATGGTCCGTGTGTAGAATTACGGGTACGCCGTACGCTTCTGCCATTTGGTGCACATGGTGCGCACCAGAGATACCTCCTGCGATGCTGGCTTGCTGCTTGTCATTCGGCAATCCTTTGCCTGCAAAAAACTGGGCTCCCCCATTCGAAAATTGAATGATTACAGGTGAGTTTAATTTTTTAGCGGTTTCCAAAACAGCATTCACCGAGTTGGTACCAATTACATTGACCGCAGGCAAGGCAAACTCATTTTCCTTGGCATAGGCCAATAGATCGCGCAATTCTGATCCGTATTTTACTCCAGGTTTAAATTTCATAGTGTGCTTAGGTTTGATTACTGTTTGATAAAACGCTTGTGAAGTACGCGCTTGGCATCAAATGCCTCAAAGATATACAACCCCGATTGAATTCCACCTAATTCAAGCTCTAAAATCGGCAGGGCAACACTTCCTTTCCCCTCAAAAATCACCCTTCCTGTCACATCGAGTACGCGGTACTGGGCTCCAGTCATTTCCTTAGGCAATTCCACCACTAAATTGGAGGCCGTAGGATTGGGATAGATTACAAACCCCTCTTCATCCACCTCTTCTGGAATGCTCGTGATGTAATCGGCCTGTAGGATATCCTTCTCAGGCAAAGGCAAAGGCTTGTCAGTAAACAAGTAAAATTCATTAGGCCGAAGGCCAAAAGACACCTGAGTAGAAGTTACGTTCAATTCCTTGCCCGTAAAATAGTTGTACCACTTCCCAATCTTGGGGAAGCTGATAGATAGATTCCCTTGGGTGATTAGGTCAAAGTTGCCAAACAAAAACACCTGCAGTTCGGGGTGATCTAAGTGGATGGTCTTTAGCGAAGAGCCTAGGTTGAGGTTTGCATTGCTTGGAAAGTTGAATGCCGGATACTTGGTTCGAAGCTTTAGCACCTCTTTATAGAGCTTGGATAATCGAAGTCGATCGGGGTTGCTGAGGTACTCCCAGCGGGTAGGTTTGATTCCCAATCGATCGTTATTGAGTTCGAGATCGTAGCCAAACTCCCCAAATTGCCAGATCATTTTTGGACCTGGAATAGCGAGGAAAAAGGCTGTCATGAGTTGGTGCCGATTCACCGCATTATCAACACTTTTGAGATTGAATGGACTGGTAGCTCCAAAATTTACGGTTTCCCAAAACACACGCTCCTCGTCATGAGACTCTTGGTAGGCAATCAACCCATTTTTGGTCCATTGCCTGTTCTTGAAATATCCCCATTCGACATTATCGTTATTTCCCTTTGCTAGATTCCGAGAAGCTCCATTCATATTTCCCCAGAGAAGCATGCCGTAATTGGCCAACTCTTTTTCCTCCTCATTGACCGAAAGGTGCTCCAAGATCACGTAGGCATTTGGATGGTTGGCCTTGATGCGGTCGTAAATGTGCTTCCAAATTTTAACGCGAGAGGGGTCATAATTAGACCAACTAGTCACATTTGAACCAGAATTGACTTGAGTAAACCCTTTGGAAAGATCAAAGCGGATGCCATCTACCTTGTATTCGGTGAGCCAGTAATTGTTGACCGAATCGACAAAGGTTTTGGTGTAGGAACTTTCATGGTTGAAGTCGTATCCCACATTGAAGGGATGCTTGGCTATCCGGTTAAACCATGGATTGTCTTCGGTAGGCGCACCATAGTCCCCATCGTTGTAGAGGCGCACCATCGGGCTTTGACCAAAAGCATGGTTGAGGACCATGTCCATAATCACGGCAATGCCTTTGCCGTGCGCTTCATCTATGAGGCGCTTCAAGTCATTTTTGGTGCCGTAGTATTTGTCGGGAGCAAAGAAAAAGGAGGGATTGTATCCCCAGGATAAGTTTCCTTCAAACTCCCCTACCGGCATCAATTCAATGGCATTGATGCCCAATTCCTTGAGGTAATCCAATCGATCGATAACCGATTGGTAGGTTCTTTTCTGGTCAAAATCACGCACCAAAAGTTCGTATACGACGAGTTCCTCAGGCTTAGGCTTTGTGAAACTGGTGTTTTTCCAGGCATAGGGCACCTGTCCTGTTTGAAGGAAGGAAGCCTGAAATTCGGTCTTTCCACTTGGATAGGGCAATAAACCAGGATGTCTATTTTGAGTAATGATTTCTTGATCATTGAAAGGATCAGATACTTTGTCAGCATAGGGATCCCCTATGCGGATGTCCCCGTCGACGAGGTATTGAAAAATATATTCCTTTTGGGGAACCAGGCCGGAAAGTTTGATCCAAAAAATGGTACCATCGGCGGTTTTCTTGAGTTGGTACTCAGGCAGCACCTTCCAGTCGTTGAAGTCCCCGATCACGTGAGCAATCCTTTTGCCGGGGGCCTGCAATGCCAAAATCACCTCCGTGGTGGACAGGTAATTGATTCCTAGTTTGGCCCCTGCTGGCAAGGGAGCCACTTCAGAAGGGGCAAATACGATCAGATCGAGGGTTTGAGAATCAGTAGTGGTTCCTTTTACCGCTGTAACTTTCAGTTTGTAATTTCCGGGTGCCGTAGCCGTATAGGCATAATTGATTTGCTGGCTATTTTTTGCTTCGGCGACTTTAACCCCATCCAATTCCAAGGTCAAATCTGCTGTTTCATTTGCAGAGGCCTTGAAGGTGTATTGATCGCCGACTGCAAAAGAAATAGGGCCCGAGGATTGAGGCTCGGTAAATTTAACATCAAAGCCTTGTGCTAGGTCTATAAAAAAATCTCCGTTGGCAGTCGACTTTCCTTCCTTGCTCCCATCGGCATTTCGGAATACAAGACCAAGTCGGTAGATGGTCAGGTTGTTGGGATTGGTAAAAAACGAGT
>CAMCBC010000180.1 GCA_945872775.1 Spirosoma fluviale
AGCAAAACCCACTGGGAAGAGCCGAATGGATCAAATTTACCGGGGTCCTTTTGGGAAAATACCCCGAGGCACTGGCCCAGTTTGAGCAAATCAAAAAAGACTACCTAGAAGCCGAAGTTCTGGCGAGTTCACTCACAGAAAAAGACAAACCCAAGGTCCTCAGCGGCGTGATGTACCAGGACATCTGGTATGCTCCAGGAGGCGAAAGTTGGGCGGCGCAACTCTTGGAAAAAGCGGGAGGAAGCTATGTTTTTGGGAAAGAAGGAGCTACCGGCAGTCTGCAACTGAACTACGAAGTGGTGTTGGATCAAGCCACTTCCGCTCCGCTTTGGATTGGAGCAGCAGACTTTGCCTCGCTTGAAGAAATGGGAAAAATCGAACCCCGCTACCAGGCCTTTGCCGCTTGGAAAACTGGGGAAGTCTATACCTATACCGCCAAAAAAGGAGCAACTGGGGGCTTGGAATACTTTGAATTGGGGTATTTGCGCCCCGACCTCATCCTCAAAGACTTGATTAAAATTCTTCATCCCGAGCTATTGCCCAGATACGAACCCTATTTTTACCAAAAATTAAAGAAGTGAAAAGTCCAGAATGGGTTTTCCTCCCTTAATTTTAGCCCATTACAGTTCCCCAAAAACCAGTACCCTTCTTCATGTCCTTTAGGCCCTTGCTTTTTCCACTCGTCCTCCTTGCCCTTGGCTTGAGCTTTTTGCTCAACCTGAGCATGGGTTCCGTTTGGATCCCGCCCAGTGAGATCTTGTCGGGCTTGTGGTTTGGAGCATGGGGAAAGGATTCCTGGGAGCAGATCATCCTACACTACCGCGCCCCCAAAGCCTTGGTGGCGATTTTTGCAGGCATGGGACTGAGTGTAAGCGGCTTGCAGATGCAGACCTTTTTCAGAAACCCACTTGCTGGGCCCTACGTGCTGGGAGTCAGTTCGGGAGCCGGGTTGGGTGTGGCCTTGCTGATGCTATCGGGAACTGCCTTGGGAATCTCGGCTTTGAGTCTCAATTCTTGGATGGTGGCTTTAGCCGGAATTCTGGGCGCAGGCGCCATGCTCCTTTGCGTCAGTCTGGTAGCCTGGCGCGTTCGGGATTCGATGACACTCTTGATCGTGGGCTTGATGGTGGGAAGCGCCGTCTCCGCTTTGGTCGCCGTCCTCTCTTTTTTCTCTGGTGCAGAAGCCTTGAAATTGTATACCGTCTGGTCCATGGGTAGCCTAGGAGCTTTGAATTGGTCCCAGGTAGGCCTGCTGGGGCTGGTGTTAGGAATCGGATTGATACCGGTGGTATTTTCCATCAAATCCTACAATGCCCTCCTACTAGGTGAAAGTTATGCACGCAGTATGGGCATCCGCACCGAGCGCTTGCGCTGGATTATGATTGGCAGCACAGGGATTTTGGCAGGAGGAATTACCGCTTTCTGTGGTCCCATTGCCTTTTTGGGTATCGCTGTACCGCATCTGGCACGCATGCTTTGGAAAACTGCCGACCACCGTGTTTTATTCCCTGGCTCCGCGCTGTTGGGAGCGATTTTACTTTTGCTATGCGATGCCTTGGGCCATTTGCCGGGTTGGTCCAGCACCCTCCCCATCAATGCTGTCACCTCCCTGGTGGGTGCCCCTTTGGTGATTTCATTGATCCTACGGAAAAATTTAAGCAAGGATTTTTAGCCATGGCGAACCAACACATCACATTAGAAGGAATCGGGCTTTGTTTGGGCTACAGCCAGCAGGGCAAGCGGAAGGAGCTCCTTCGCGACCTTTCCTTCCAGTTGTATTCGGGAGAACTCACCTGCCTCTTGGGTCCGAATGGAGTCGGCAAATCCACGTTAATCAAAGCGATCCTAGGTAACCTCAAGCCCTGGGAAGGAAGGCTGATTTTGGACCAGCAAGAACTCCATACCTACAACCTGGAGGAGCGCGCCAAACGCATCGCCGTGGTACTCAGCGAACCGATTTACCCAGGCAACCTGACCGTAGGGCAACTCGTAGCGCTGGGCAGAACGCCACATACAAGTTGGGGCGGGAAGCTCAGCACCGAAGACCGAATCTGGGTAGAGCAAGCACTATCCGACACGCGCCTAACTGCCCTCCAGGACGAGCGGCTGGGGGAACTGAGTGATGGACAGCGGCAGAAGGCCATGATTGCAAGAGCACTGGCTCAGGATGGAAAGGTACTCGTCTTGGATGAGCCTACTGCTCATTTGGACCTGATCAACCGCCTGGAAATCATGACGCTGTTGCGAGAAATCAGCCAAAAGAAGGAAAAGGCCGTGTTGGTCGTGACCCACGATTTGGACATTGCCTTGGAAACAGCAGATCGGTTTTGGCTGATGAATTGTGGTAGCCCCTTGCACATGGGCAGGCCAGAGGACATCCTCCTTTCGGGAAAAATTCAGGACCTTTTCCCTGGAGAAAAGTACCGTTTTGAGTTGGAGCGAGGCAAGGTAGAGCTTGTGCAAGATCCTGACCACCTCTCCATCGAAGGCCCTGCTGCGGGGGTGTATTGGGTGAAAAAAGCGCTCCAGAAAGCAGGGATTAAAAAGCTAAATCAAACGCTGGTTGTTTCGACACCTTTTGGGTTGAGGCTTGGAGACAAAACTTTTAGTTCGATTGAGGAATTGATTGAAGTGATAAAGAAAGGTTAACTAAGAATTTGTATCGAAAAGTAGCGCTTTTGATAACTATTCATTCTAACTTGATGGATGGGTGAAAATAATCATTTCTCACTAACCTATCGGAATTCATCCCCTCCAATTAAAGCTAATTCCATGATCCTTAAAATTCTAAAAACAGCAGAAGAATACGAGGCAGCCTTGAATCGGCTTGAAGCAATTTTTGATAGTAAAAAAGGCGATGATTCAGCGGATGAACTTGAGTTACTATCCCTGCTTATTGAAAATTACGAAAATCAGCACCTTGTTGTGGATTTACCAGACCCTATTGAAGCCATCAAGTTCCGAATGGATCAATTGGGCTATAAACAAAAAGATTTAGCGAAGGCTTTGGGACAAAAAAGTAGGGTAAGTGAGGTGCTCAATAAAAAGAGAAAGCTTTCCATAGAAATGATTCGCAAACTTCACGATACGCTAGGAATCCCTTCCGAGGTCCTAATTAGGGACTATTAACTTGATGTAAATCGCAATCCATTGTGAAATTTCCATCGGAATTCACCTCTTTCATATCGACTAATTTGCCTTGCATCCTAAAGGCAAATTATCCACTTCCTCGATTTAAAAATGCCTCCTTCCTCCTATCTTGCAAGTCCAAACTAGCATTAAAATGATGCGTCTTGCAATTCTCGCTTCCGGCTCTGGCAGCAATGCCGAAAAAATCATGGAACACTTTGCGCATTCCTCCAAGGGGGAGATTGCTTTGGTGGCTAGTAATAAGGCAGATGCGGGGGTTTTGGCGCGAGCGGAAAAGTTTGGCGTGCCCACCTTTACCTTTACCCGCAAGGAAATGGATGCCGGAGTACTTTTGGGCAAGTTGCAGGAGGAGCAGATCGATTGGGTGATTTTGGCTGGATTTTTACTCAAGGTGCCGGATGAATTGATCCGTGCCTTCCCAGACCGGATGGTCAACATCCACCCTGCCCTACTCCCGAATTATGGAGGCAAAGGCATGTATGGCCACCACGTGCATGAGGCGGTGAAAGCAGCGGGTGACCCTGTTTCTGGGATCACCATCCATTTGGTCAACGAGCATTACGACGAGGGAAAGATTATTTTTCAGGCAGCCACAGCCATCGCTCCCGAAGACAGCGCGGAGACTATTGGACAAAAAGTACTCGCCTTGGAGCATCAGTACTTTGCAGGGGTGATTGAGGGGTTGTTGTACCTGTAGAAGCTTGAAATTGGAAAAGTAAAAGCTGGTAATAGCGGGATTGTCCTAGAAGGAGATTTACGTGAATAGACCTCTTTTTTGTTACTTTAACTACAGATTTAGCTTTTTTTGGTTTGGATCTTTAGAAAAAGCTCTTAATTTAAATTTAACTTTTTAGGCTCTTACGGAGCTGGTTTATCGCCTTATTTTTTTGTTCTTGATTCCATTTTTCCAACGCTATGAAAACTATTTTTATAAAATTTGCTGAGTTTCAAAAAAAACATTTTGTACTGTTAACATTCCCTTTTGATTTTGAATTGAAAGAGATGGTAAAGACCCTTGCAGCAGCGGACTGGGAGCCGGCACTGAAAGCTTGGACAATCCCCTATTCTGATGCTGTAATTCCCAATTTACTGTCTATTTTCGAAGGAAAGGTTTGGCTGGACTATTCTGGATTCAAAAAAGTAAAAATCGAGGCCAAGCCAAAAGGATTACCAGCATTGGGTGCGGAATTGGCCCTGGAGATCCAAAAGTTTACTGACTGGATGCGAAACCGAAGATATTCTGAGTCCACGATAAAAAATTATAGCCAAGGAGTTGGACTATTTTTCCGATTTATGGGCAATAGAAATCCTGAACTAATTACCAACGAGGACTTGGAACTATTTCAAAAAGAGTATATAATAAGAAATGGATACTCGGCATCGTTTCAGTCTGGAGTGATCAATGCGGTGAAGCTTTTCTTTTCAAATCGACTGAAGCGAAAACTGGAACTCGAACTAATTGAACGACCGAAACAACCAAGAATTTTACCTCATGTACTACCTAAAGAAGAAGTGAAGCTGATCCTCCAAGCCCATCAAAATATCAAGCATCGTGCCATGTTGAGTTTGATCTATGCATGCGGATTGAGGCGAGGGGAACTATTGAATCTCAAACTTATAGACATCGATTCACACAGAGGAATGGTACGCATCAATCAAGGTAAAGGAGCGAAAGATCGAATGGTGCCAATCAGTGAAAAAGTCCTAGAGCTACTTCGAGAATATTACCGATACGAGAAACCTGGCGTGTATTTATTTGAAGGGCAACATCGGGGAGAAAAATACAATGAGCGAAGTCTTCAACAAGTATTAAAACAGGCATTGGAAAAGACAAAGATCAAGAAGCCTGTAACCTTGCATTGGCTCCGACATTCCTATGCTACTCACCTATTGGAAAATGGGACAGATCTTCGGTATATTCAAGAATTACTGGGACACAATTCAAGTAAAACCACAGAGATCTATACCCATGTAAGTCAAAAAAGTCTTCAAAAAATCCGGAGCCCCTTCGACGACCTTTAAAAAATAAGCGA
>CAMCBC010000181.1 GCA_945872775.1 Spirosoma fluviale
TGTTCCCGAGTGAGCGATGGACCCGATGAGTACAGGGTATCTAGGATCACTTTGGCCTCAAAATAGGGCTCCTCTGCATAATCCAACAAACGCAACTCTAGCGTGGCAAATCGTAAGCCGTACCGCTCCTCAAAATTCCGAATCTTCATCACCTCGACCAAATCCCCATTGGCTAAAAAATTCACCTTTTCGGATTCGGCCATGTAGGTATAGTTGTTCTTGACGATCATCAGCAAGTCACCCGAACAAATTTCATCCTCGTAAAAATGAATCGTCCGCCGAATGTATCCGTTGTACTGCACGGCAGACTTATTGGAACGGGTGATGATGCAGGTGTTCTCTGTCCCATATTTGGAATAGGCATAGCGCAGGCCATCTTCTAGCTTTTCGGAAGTCATTTTGAAGATATCCTTGAAAAGATGTGTTTGGATTTGGATTGCAGCTTTTTCTGATCCTAGTTCATTCCGGAGACTTGTGGCGTTAAATAAAATCCCAGACTCCAACTTCTGTCGCATGACTTCAACCAACTCGATCTGCTCTGCATTTAGTCTGTAATGTCGAAGCAGGTATTCTGCATCCAGTGCAGGACTGTACTGGCTTCCAACGGGTGGCAACTGGGCAGTATCCCCAACAAATAGCAATCGATTCCCTTCACCTGAAAAGGTATAGGTAATCAAATCCCACAGCAGGTTTCCAGACATTCCTCCATCATCAGCTAGCATGGAGGATTCATCGACCACAAAAAGCGTGTCCTTGAAATAATTCTTTTGCAGTGTGAAGCCTCCACCTAGCGTACCTGGATCTCCTTTTGGTTTGTAGATTATCTTGTGAATGGTAAATGCTGATCGACCGGAGTACGTACTCATCACCTTTGCCGCCCTGCCTGTTGGTGCTAATAAAAGGGGTCGTAAATTTAGACTAGGCAGGATTTTGACCACGGCGGACAAAAGGGAGGTTTTTCCCGTTCCTGCATATCCTTTTAGAATAAAGACCGGCTTATCTTCAGATGGCTTTCGGAAAAAATCATCCATTTTTACAAAAAAACTGGCCTGCCCTTGAGTAGGTTGAAATGGAAAGCTCCTTCGTAGTAATTCAGAGGGAGCAGGTGGCAGGGAGGTCGGTTTGTTCATCGCTAGACGAAAGTACATGTCAGAAGATAAGATCAGCAAAGAAATTGAGTCTAAATTTGGAAACAGGCTCCGAATACGCGTGAATGGCGTATTGATTGAAGAAAACAAAATTCTTTTAGTCAAGCATAAAATGAGTGCGGATCGAGATTTTTGGTCCACACCTGGCGGAGGGATGCAATTCGGAACCACTGCTCAAGAAAATCTAGTCCGCGAATTTTTGGAAGAAACTGGTTTAGAAATCACTGTGGGAGAATTTCTTTTTATTCACGAGTACCTAGACCCTCCTCTTCATGGGATGGAGTGTTTTTTTCTCGTAAAAAGGATTAGCGGTACTGCCACTTTGGGAAAAGATCCAGAACTTACACCTGCAGATCAAATTCTTGCGGACCTGAGCTGGATGACGCTGGAAAGATTGAGTTCTTTGGATAAAAAATCCATTCATCCTGTTTTTATTGGAATAAAATCGCTCTCGGAATTAGTATTGTGTAAAGGATATTTTAATTTTGAAAATAAATACCTAAAATAGCATGTTTTAAAAACCTTCAACCCTAACCGGATTTCTAAACCTTACTCAAAATGAATCTAACAAAAGTTCTCTCAGTCGTATTCTTTGCTGTTGCCGCCTTCCTTGGTTACCTACTTTGGAAAGGTGTTGACGATGTCGTTGAACAAGAAAAAAGAGTTGCCTTGCTAGAAGCAGCTACCATTGAAAAACTTGAAATGCTTCGCGATGCCCAGTTGGCATACCAGGCTTCAAACGGAAAATACGCAAGTACTTGGGATTCTTTGAGAACCTTTATCGAAACAGGTACCATCTGGATTGTTCAGCGTACTGAAACCACCAAGCTATTGGATTACGGTGCAGAAGAAATCAATGTATCTTACGATACCATTGGTTCAATCGCAGTGATGGACTCCTTGTTCAGCCCAGCGAAGCACCCAGACCTAAAAATTGAATTGCTTCCAGTTGTTCCAGGTTCTGGAGGAAAGCAATTTGAATTCTTTGCGGACAAAATTGAAAAAACTGGTGGATACAAAGTAAGCGTATTCGAAATCCGTGACCCAGCTCCAATCAATCCTGAAAGAAGAGCAAATAACAACGAAAAGGCATTACGAGTAGGATCTAGAACTGACGCATCTACAGAAGGTAACTGGAAATAACCGGTTCGGATCTTGGAAAATAACCTAAAGGTACTTTTAAGTGATAAGTTTGCTGTTCAAAACACAGCAAGCTTATCACTTTTTCTTTATCCTTCCTCCTTGCATGTATTTGGTAGGGATAAAAACCAGAGTATCACGGCAATTCATTCGTACGAGCGAGTTAGCTGGAAAAAGCTAGATGAAATTCTTGCTTCAGACTCGTTGACCAAGCTGGACCTACCTGCCAAAATCCATGTACATGAAGCGCTTTTCACACTAATCCCAGGAGTTATTTTCCAGCAGGGAAGTGAAAAAGAATACCTCCATCATGCAGGCAAACTTCCCCCCTCACCTTTTTACTTTCATACCGGGGTAGATAGCAACAATGTTCAAATACTAAGCTGCATCCCTGAAAAATTACACAACCCACTGAGCAAGCGGTTTTCTGAACTCAGCTTCAACCACGGGTCAAGTTCTTTCCTCTCCTATTTATTTAAGGAGCGATTTAACTTGATTGGTCAGGAAATCTGGATCAATCTCTTTGGTGAGCATGCTTACATTGCCGCATTTACGGATCAGGAACTTTCTGTTTTCAATCGATTTGAGGTAGAAACAAAAGAGGACATTTTGAAGTACGTCCTGATTTTGATGGAGTCTCTTCATCACGATAGAAACCATGCCCGAATAACTTTTTTTGGCGCTTCTGAAAAAAATGGAGTTACAGAAGTCTGGGGTAAAAATTATTTTGCCAATTTTAGAATTCTTCGACCGCATACCAACCAGAATTATGGTCCAGGATTGTCCCAAGAAAAGGCTCCGACCATTTTTGAATCTTTTTGGAATTGATCCTACCCATGAAGAAAGTAGCCATTTTTCCCGGTTCATTTGATCCCTTTACCAAAGGACATCACGATATCGTACTTAGAAGTTTGACGCTTTTTGACGAGGTGATTATTGGAATAGGCTACAACTCCACCAAGAAAAATCGCTATTTCGATATCGATTTGATGGTAAAGAAAATTGAATCCGTCTATGTAGACATGCCGAGAGTGTCTGTGGTCGTATACAATGAGTTGACTTCTACTCTTGCCAAAAAATACAATGCCCAATTCCTAATTCGAGGCTTGCGCAATACCACAGATTTTGAATACGAAAACACCATCAGTCAAATGAATCGTTATTTGAATGAAGAATTGGACACGGTGTTTTTAATTACTTCTCCTCAATACGCCGCCATCAGTTCCACCGTAATTCGAGAAGTTCACCGCTATGGAGGTGATGTCACAGAATTCCTGCCTTATTCGCTCTAGTTGACCCTTGATTTTTTCAGGTATTTTTTAAACAAAAACCGCATGGACGGATAGGAATCAATCAATGCCGTTTTTGCTTCGCTCTCAGAAAGCCATTGAATAGCATCAATCCCTTCTTCCACCTGCGGCTTCATGCTGGCATCATTGACACAGGTCATGGCATACCAGTAGGTTTTCTTTAGGATACTTCGCCGATTTTGGGTGTAGGTATGCCAGGTGGTGCAAATGTGTTCTACAAGACGAACCTTTACATTACATTCCTCTTCCACTTCTCGTTTGGCACATTGCTCAGGAGTTTCTCCTTTATCAAATTTACCCTTAGGGAAATCCCATTTACCCAATCGATGAATCAACAAAACCTTTTGCTTTTTGGTCACTACTCCCCCAGCAGCTTTCACAATTAAAAATCTGCTTTTAACAAATTTTTTAAGCTCACTTTTCGCTTCCGAAACCAAGGTAATTGAATCCAATCGCTTCATCTTTCGCGTGCGCATCAAATAAAGTAGACGAATCACCAGGTCTAGGCTCGGTTCATAAAAAATAACATCCCCTTCCCACTCTACATCCTCAGGGATTTCATCCACATTCTGGTAGCGATGTTCAAAGCGCTTGGTCGGATCAAGCTTTGCAAAGGAAATAAGTTCCAATGGCTTGTCGTTCACAAAGATCTTCATGCGTAAATGGAAATAGTAGTTTTGAATCGTCCAAAAATGCATAAAAATTTGAAATAATCAGCTAGACTTTTTAGAGCTTGGCGGCATCAATTTGGGGAATAAAAAAACTAGCGCATTTATTCCTAAAAAAATTGCAGGAGCTCCTGATCTACGGGGAGGAAACACTTATTTTTACGCCATGGAAATTCTCAACCCCACCGTTGCTGCACAAGTTGCACGCCACCTTTTGGAAATTCAAGCCATTCGATTACAGCCTGAAAAACCCTTTACCTGGGCATCTGGCTGGAAATCACCCATCTATTGCGACAATCGACTCTCCCTATCCTATCCGGAAATTCGAAATACCATCAAGCAAAACCTGGTGAAAGCAGTTCAACAATTTTTCCCAGAGGTGGAAGCGATTGCTGGAGTAGCTACTGCAGGCATCCCACAGGGAGCTCTACTCGCCGATGAACTGGTGCTTCCATTTATTTATGTGCGCTCCAAGCCCAAAGGGCATGGCATGGAAAACATGATTGAAGGGAAAGTAGTGCCTAACCAAAAAGTCGTGGTGGTAGAAGACCTTGTATCCACTGGAGGAAGCTCACTTAAAGCAGTGGAAGATCTTAGAAATGCTGGATTTGAGGTTTTAGGTATGGTGGCTATTTTCTCTTATGGATTTGAAGTTGCCGATAAAAATTTTGAAAATGCAGGTGTGCCGTTGGTTTGCTTGAGTAACTACGACGCCTTACTTCCTGAAGCCGTAAAAGAAAACTACATCGATCATTCGACACTAAATTCCCTTGCGGAATGGCGAAAAAATCCTAGCGGCTGGATGCAATAAAGCTGTTTTATGATTATCCGCAATAAAATTGGTTGCTCAATTTGCCTGTTTACCACTGCGGATAATCGAATTGTCAAC
>CAMCBC010000182.1 GCA_945872775.1 Spirosoma fluviale
CAGGGTCTGGTAGGTATTGGACCAGCCCGTCCCCATTTTTATCTTCTATCTGAATCAGCTTGGTTTGCTGCCAGTTTTGAACCCACTCTGGGAGCTGATCAATTGGTTTCTCGGAAGTGGACTGGATGATGTTGTACATTCCAAAGGCAGCTACTGCAGGAGCTGTGGTGTACAGAATTGCGATAAATGCCAAGGCATAGCCAGCAGAAAGTCGGGCATCTTTAACCTTGGGAACGGTAAAAAAGCGAACAATCACATGGGGAAGGCCAGCTGTTCCTACCATCAAGGCCAAGGTGATCATGAATAAATCGGGAATGCTTTTCTTGCCAGAGGTGTATTCCGCAAAGCCTAGGTCACCCAGCACTCCATCTAACTTGTCCAAAAGTGGGACTCCCGCCGCTACATCCCCCCCAAGTCCAAGCTGTGGAATGGGATTGCCGGTAAGTTGCATGGAAATAAAGATGGCCGGAACCATGTAGGCAAAAATCAACACACAGTATTGGGCAACTTGGGTGTAAGTAATGCCTTTCATTCCTCCCAATACGGCATAGAAAAACACGATGGCCATGCCGATCACCACACCCCATTCGATGGGAAGCTCCAGGTAGCGAGAGAAGACAATTCCTACACCGCGCATTTGCCCTGCCACATAAGTAAAGGAGATGAATAGGGCACAAATGACGGCTACGACTCGGGCCTTGTTGGAGTAATAGCGATCGCCTACAAAGTCAGGAACTGTGAATTTTCCAAATTTCCGAAGGTAAGGGGCGAGCAAAAGCGCAAGCAACACATAGCCTCCAGTCCAGCCCATCAGGTAAACCGAACCATCGTAACCGGAAAAAGAAATGATGCCTGCCATAGACATGAACGAGGCGGCAGACATCCAGTCTGCAGCAGTGGCTAAACCGTTGGCGAGGGGAGAAACTCCTCCACCGGCAACATAAAATTCTTCGGTAGATCCCGCACGACTCCAAATGGCAATGCCAAGGTAAAGTGCAAAGCTAAGTCCAACGAGTAAGTAGGTCCAGGCGAGTAAATCCATATCAGTCTTCGTTTACGTTAAATTCCTTGTCCAGCTTATTCATCCGAATCACGTAAACAAATATCAGCACTAGGAAAGCGTAAATGGCTCCTTGCTGGGCAAACCAAAACCCTAATTTGAAGCCTCCAATTCGAATGGTGTTGAGCTCTTCTACCCATAGAATTCCACAGCCAAAGGAGACGATAAACCAAATAAAAAGTAGGATTGCGAGCGTTTGGAGGTTTTTTTTCCAATACTGCTCCATTTTTGAAGGAGAGGATGACATGTAAGTGACGGTTAGTCTGGGTTTAATTTGGCATTCATCAAAAAAAGCAAAGCAATTTTTGATGGAAGAAATATAACCTAAAAAATAGAAGGAAATGACCTTTTTTCCAAAGGTGGAATCATGGTAAGATTTTGGTCTTCCTACCGTATTCAAAAACTCTCCCATCGGGAATCGTCCAAGTCCTTGAAAATAAGTTCAGTAAAATTGAAAGGGTATTCAGGTGGCATGAGCCAGCTGGAGATCAAAAAGTAAAAATCAAATCAAGTATTCTGATGCGAATGCTAGCGCAGCTGCCAAAAAAGTAATGGCCAGCTTGTTGAGCTGAAATTTGTGATGCGGGCTACTTTCAAAAAAGATGGTGGTAGAAATATGCAGGAAGCCCCCGGTAACTAATCCATACAAAATACCGATTCCTTCGGTAGAGAGAAGTCCTTGGTTGATAAAGAAGGCGCTAGAAAGCATTCCCAATGGAGATGCAAGCGCAAAAATAGTGAGCAAAATAAGGGTCCATTTTTTAGAAAGGGAGGCACCAAGAACTGCTGCTAGTGCAAATGCTGCTGGACCTTTGTGCATCAGAATACCCAGAAGGACTGTTTTGTCGCTGTGCTCCTGAGCCAAGGCAAGTCCTTGCTGCGTGGACGAATCTCCATGTGACAATAGGGTGCCCTCTAGAAAGGCATGAATAAACAAGCCTATCATCAAGGTAAAAACACCCTTGTAGGTGGAGGACTCGTGCTTGTGAATGTGCCCATGTTCGATCCCTGCAGACCAATACTCCAAAAGCTGCTGCAAGAGAAAGCCGATCAGGATGTACACTCCCATGCGGCTAGGATTGTAGGAGCCCGAAAATAATTCGGGCAAAATATGCAAGATGGTGATGGAGAACAGGTAAGATCCTGCAAATACCAGCACCAGTTTGAAGTACTTTTCTTTGAGAACTGGGGTGACAAACACCAAGAGTCCAGCGAGCAGCGCAGTGAAAAATAGAAGAATAAAATTTAGCGCCATTGGATTAACCTTGCTGTGACCTCAGAGAAGGATTTTTTTGCAAAGGTATAAAAATTCAACAATGTTGCACTATGAAATGCAATATCATTGCATAAGTCAATTTACTCGATTGGAAATGAAAGCATAGCTTTAAGTTCGGGGCTAGCGTACAGCCTAAGCCCCTTGCCTTTTTCATTGTAGATCAAAATCATCTCAACATCCTTACGAGCTGAGTCGATCCGTACTGCATCCTGCCATCCACGAACGAGTAGGGATTGCGCAAGAATAGCTGCTTCTTTCGAAGTTTTGGCAAGTACAGTAGTTTGGAGGAGTCCATGATTGACGGGATAGCCGGTCCGAGGATCCAGCACCCATGCTTTTCGTAGCGAGTCTTGTTTGTAGGTCTGCGTAAAATCCCCCGCAGAGGCTACCGCTCGGTTTTGCAAGGCAATCCAGCCATC
Organism: Spirosoma fluviale; assembly: GCA_945872775.1. Classification (GTDB taxonomy): domain Bacteria; phylum Bacteroidota; class Bacteroidia; order Cytophagales; family Cyclobacteriaceae; genus Algoriphagus. The sequence goes on from CAMCBC010000182.1 coordinate 2,756, forward strand.
CATGGCCTTCCCGAGGCTATCCGGACGTTGCGTTTTGAATTTCCAAAGTTCTTGGCGCTCGTTGACACCCTTGGCTAGGGTATACTTGCCAATTTGCAAGAAGTAGTTTCGAATCCCTTGTTTTTCCAAGAACAGGGCCACCTGGGCCAAGGTTAGCGTTTGGCCATAATCCAGCAAGTTGATTTTAAGACCAGTCTTTACTTTCTGAATAAGGGTGTCGCTCAGGATAAACTTAGGCATTCCTACATTATCGAGTAGGGCAGCAATGTTTACACTATCCTTAATCCCTGCTCGTGTGGATGAAAAACTCCATCCATCGTACAAAATTCCAGCTGTGGGATCCCAGGAGCTTTCAGAATTTTTGGAGTCTTGGCTTACCATTCGTAGTAGAGCCAAGAGATCTTTGGAAGGCCTAGGGAGCGAATCCTGACGATTGAGTTGGTACAGCTCTGAACGGGGAGAATCCATCAGGTACAACTGGGCTTGATGGTTCAACAGGGAGTCAAGTTTGACTTTTACATTTGCCCGCTCGGGATGGTATAAAAAAAGATAGGGCTGATCCATAAACTCCCCATTCCAGGTGATTAATCCATTTTTTCGAGCTACCTCATCCACTGAAGACCCTCCGCCTGTGCTCGACCTGTACAAATAGACGATCAGGACCATGCCAAGTAGTACAAAGGAATAGATTAAATTTTTTCTTGCGTTCGGACTCATCAGGGAGGATAATTTCAAACAAAATTAGTACCTTTTTCTTTAACCTTTTGCGAAAGATTCACATCCCCAGCCCTTCGGGTTTTTGTCTATATTTGTAGCTAGCGCAACGCACATGAGAGAAGATTACTTGTCAGGAGACGAAGAACAGTTAGGGCCCAAGGACCGGGAGTTTGAACGTGCTTTACGCCCGCTAAGCTTTGAAGACTTTACGGGGCAAGCTAAAATCATCGAAAACCTTCGTGTATTTGTTCATGCAGCCAAAAAAAGAAAGGAACCCCTGGACCATGTGCTCCTCCATGGACCTCCCGGTTTGGGAAAGACCACCCTCAGTCACATCATTGCCAACGAGCTTCAGGCGGGAATAAAAATCACATCTGGCCCGGTGCTCGACAAGCCCTCTGACTTGGCAGGCCTCCTGACCAACTTGGAAGAGGGGGATGTTTTATTCATTGATGAAATTCACCGACTCAATCCGATTGTGGAGGAATACCTCTACTCTGCGATGGAGGATTACCGCATCGACATCATGCTGGACAGTGGGCCCAATGCGCGATCTGTCCAAATTTCACTTAGCCCTTTCACCCTAATTGGCGCAACTACCCGTTCGGGATTGCTGACCTCCCCACTTCGGGCGCGCTTTGGCATCAACTCCCGTTTGGAATACTACGATGCCAAGTTGCTCACCGATATTGTGTTGCGCTCAGGTGGCATCTTGCAAACGCCTATTGATGAAGTGGCGGCCTATGAACTCGCACGACGAAGCCGAGGTACGCCGCGTATTGCCAACATGCTCCTTCGTCGTACTCGTGACTTTGCAGAAGTAAAGGGCAACGGTACCATCACTCTGGAAATCGCGAAAATGGCCTTAAATGCCTTGGATGTGGATGAAAATGGCTTGGATGAAATGGATAACCGCATCCTCTTGACGATTATTGAAAAATTTAAAGGTGGTCCGGTAGGCCTAGGAACTATCGCTACAGCCTGTGGGGAAGAGGCAGAAACCATCGAAGAGGTATACGAACCCTTTCTAATCCAAGAAGGCTACCTCAAGCGTACCTCGCGTGGGCGAATGGCCACCGAGCTGGCTTACAAGCACCTAAAAATAAAACCGACAGGGGCAAGTGGAACCCTGTTTGATAGTTAAAAACAAGAAGCCCTACTTCATTTGAAGTAGGGCTTCTTGTTTTATTTGGGTACAGTTCGGGTACTGAATTTTTTAGGCAAATTTTTTGAGCGATTGCTCCAAAACTTTTGCAAAGCGGTACACATCTTCGAAACTCGTGTAGAGTGGCGCTGGTGCCAGGCGGATTACGTTTGGATTTCTCCAATCTCCCACCACGCCCTGACCATACCATTCGTCAAAGACCGCTTTGCCTCCTTTGTGAATCAACAAGGATAATTGGCATCCTCGTTCGGCTGCATTTTTTGGGGTGATGATTTCCAATACCCCAGAATCCCCGCTGATCTCCTCGATGAGGTATTCCAGGTAGCCGGTCAATTGGATGCTCTTTTCACGGATAACAGGCATGCCTGCTTCTTGAAATAGGTCCAAAGAAGCTTGGTGCACCGCCAAGGAGAGGACGTTGGAACAAGCAAGTTGCCACCCGTCGGCTCCATGCATGGGTTGAAATCCTTTTTCCATTTTGAAGCGCTCCGCTTCACTATGGCCC
>CAMCBC010000183.1 GCA_945872775.1 Spirosoma fluviale
GAATCCGTGCTGCCAACCAGTCGCCCAGTTCGGAGGGTTTGTAGGCTTTGCCTCCATCAGCGATGTCTTCGGTGACAATTCCTTCGGCTAGCGAAAGATTGACTACGTCGCTAATCAATTTGGCTTCGGCTATTAATCCAAATGCATAATCAAACATCATGGATGCGGATAGAATGGTACCCAGCGGGTTGGCAATGTCTTTGCCTGCCGCTTGAGGGTAGGAACCGTGGATCGGTTCGAATAGCTTCACCTTCGCTCCCAAAGAGGCAGAAGGCATCAATCCCATGGATCCAGAAATTACGGAAGCCTCGTCGGTCAAAATATCCCCAAAAAGATTCTCTGTAATCAACACGTCGTAGGCCTTGGGCCATTGAATGAGTCGCATGGCTACCGCATCTACAAATTCATACTCTACTTTTACATCCGGATACTCAGGCGCCAATTCTTGGACGGTTTCCCTCCACAATCTCGAGGTCGCCATCACGTTGGCCTTGTCCACGCAAGTCAGCAGTTTTCTACGCTTTTGCGCAGCTTCAAAACCCATACGTGCTAAACGCACAATCTCTTCTTTGCTGTAGACATTGGTATCAAAGGCCTTCGTGCCCTGCTCGTTTCTTCCTCTAGGCTCTCCAAAATAGATGCCTCCAGTGAGCTCTCTGAAAAACACCAAATCTACCCCATCCACCCGATCGAGCTTCAACGGGGACTTGTGTACCAAGGAAGGAAAGGTAAAGGTAGGCCGCACATTGGCAAACAATCCTAATTTCTGTCGCATGCGAAGCAGGCCTTGTTCGGGTCGAACCTTGGCTTTGGGGTCGTTGTCGTACTTGGGATCTCCGATGGCACCAAAAAGAACTGCATCTGAAGCTACGCAAATCTCATGGGTAGCATCTGGATAAGGATCACCAGTGGCATCGATCGCACAGGCGCCAACCAACCCCTCTTGGTAGCTGATCTGGTGGCCAAATTTCTTGCCGATGGCATTGACTACCTTCACAGCTTGTGCGATAACTTCTGGGCCTATGCCATCTCCAGGAAGGAGTGCAATATTTATTTTCATACGAGGGAACTTGTGGATTGAGGTGCTTTAGTGATTGAATCCATGATATTAAGCATTTTTTCAGTGGCCATCATGGCGGCCACCGTTTGATCGGGATCTAGACCCTTGGTCTTGAAGCGGTGCCCATGCTCCCAGGTAATGACTGTTTCCACCAAGGCGTCTGTTTTTCCTCCTGGAGGGATCGTCACATGGTAATCTACGAGCTTGGGAAGTTCTTTGTGCAGCGAGGCATATATCGCAGTCAGCGCATTCATAAAGGAATCGTACTGTCCATCGCCTGTGGCCGCAGCATCGTAGCTTTTGCCATGTACGTGGAGTCGCAATTGGACGGAAGGCTTCAGCCCCTTGGATTGGGTCATGTGGTAACCCTCGATACGGATATGGTTGTTTAGCGCCGTGTTTTGCAACACGTCAGAAATGATGTAAGGTAAATCTTCTGGGGTGACGCGCTCTTTTTTATCCCCCAAATCGATGATCCGCTGGGTAACACGTGCTAGTTCATCGGGCTCTAGAGAAATTCCCAAGGCCTCCAGGTTTTTTGAAATATTGGCTTTCCCAGAGGATTTACCGAGGGCATATTTTCGTTCTCTACCAAATCGCTCGGGAAGAAGCTTGTTGAAGTAGAGGCTTTTTTTCTGATCTCCATCCGCATGAATTCCGGCCGTTTGAGTAAAGACATTCTCCCCTACCACGGGCTTGTTCGCAGGAATATACTGTCCTGAAAATTGCTCGACCAACTTGGACACTCGAAATATTTTTTGCTCTTGAATGCCTGTTTCCAAATCGGTGAAGTCTTTGACTACAGCAACGAGTGATTCCAAAGGAACATTTCCAGCGCGCTCTCCAAGTCCATTGACCGTGCTATGGATTCCCGATATCCCCAGCTGAATGGCCTCGAGTGCATTGGCTACCGCCAAATCGTAGTCGTTGTGTCCATGGAAATCAAAATGGATTCCTGGAAACTTTGAAATCACCTGTCCTAGGTAGGTACGTGCTCCTTGAGGCGAAAGAATCCCTAGCGTATCGGGCAGCATGATTCGCTTAATCGGTTGCTTGGAAAGCAGTTCAATCAGACTTAGGGTATATTCTGCCGAATCGCGCATCCCGCTTGACCAGTCTTCTAGGTACACATTGACTTGGAGCCCCTGTTGCACCGCATAAGCAATCGCTGCCTGTATGTCCTCGAAATGTGCTGCTGGAGTCTTTTTTAATTGGTAGGTCAGGTGGTTGAGGGAACCTTTGGTGAGGAGGTTGAGCACCTTGGCTCCAGCTTCGACAATCCAATCCACCGAGATGGGGGTATCGACAAAGCCAAGGACCTCAATCCGGTCCAAGTACCCTTTTTGGGCCGCCCATTGGGTAATGCGCTGCACGCCTTCGAGTTCTCCTGCGGAAACACGCGCAGAAGCCACTTCGATGCGGTCTACTTTAAGTTCCTCTAAAAGGGCCTTGGCAATATGAAGCTTTTCCGAGGGCAAAAAAGAAACTCCTGAGGTCTGTTCGCCATCCCTCAATGTAGTATCCATCCACTCTAATCTTCTTGCCTTCATCAGACCAAATTGTTATCGAGAAGCTTCAAAGCCTTCTATTTCTGCGGACATGTTGATCAGGTAGTCGATGTCATCGAAGCCATGCTGCATGTTGTCTTTCTTGTATTCGTTGATGTCGAAGGACTCCGATGCGCCGGTAGCCAGCAAGGTGATCGTTTGCTGGAGAAGGTTCACTTCCAATTCGGTATTGGGATTTGCAGCTATTGCAGCAAATAAGGTCTCTGCAAATGCTGCTGAGATCGTCACGGGAAGGACGCCGATATTCAGGCAGTTATTCTTAAAAATATCTGCAAAAAAGCTGGACACCACGCAGCGAAATCCATAGTCATACAAGGCCCATACGGCATGCTCTCGGCTGGAGCCCGAACCGAAGTTTTTTCCTGCGACCAGAATTTTTCCAGAGTAAGTCGGATTATTCAACACAAAATCCTTTTTTGGATTGCCTTCCACATCGTATCGCCAGTCACGAAATAGATTGTCCCCAAATCCTTCGCGCTCAGTAGCTTTCAGAAAGCGAGCTGGGATAATTTGGTCGGTGTCTACGTTTTCAGTAGGCAGGGGAACTGCCGTACTTTTTAGTATCGTGAATTTATCGTAAGCCATTTTTTCTTAGTTCAAAGGTTCAAATTAGACTGCTGGGGGTATTTCCCTGCATTCCGTATTTCGCCTGCCTGCGGCAGGCAGGTACTTCCCACTTTGTATTTTATTTTCCAAATACTTCCCGTGGATCTGTAATCCGGCCGGTAATCGCTACCGCAGCAACAGTCAGTGGGGAGGCAAGCATTGTCCGCGCTCCAGGACCTTGACGGCCCTCAAAATTTCGGTTGGAAGTAGAAACCGCATACTTTCCTGCAGGAATTTTATCGTCATTCATGGCAAGGCAGGCAGAACAACCGGGCTGACGGAGTTCAAACCCCGCATCTTCCAAGATTTTTACCAAGCCTTCTTCGTGGGCCATTTTCTCAACCTCTCGCGATCCGGGCACAATCCAGGCGGTAATATTTTCGGCTTTTTGATGACCTTTTACAAACTCAGCCACAGCACGGATATCCTCGATGCGACCGTTGGTGCAAGAACCTACAAACACGTAATCCACCAACTTTCCCTTCACCGCTTCACCGGGAGCAAAGCCCATGTAGTCGAGGGATTTCAGGTAAGAAGTTTTGTTGGATCCTTCCATTCCTTGTGTGGATGGAATGGTCCCAGATACCTTGATTCCCATTCCTGGGTTGGTTCCATAGGTGATCATCGGTTCGATATCTGCCGCTTCAAAAACCAGTTCCTTATCAAAAATTGCCCCATCGTCGGTTTTCAAAGTTTTCCAATAGGCAACTGACTTCTCCCAATCAGCACCCTTAGGAGCATATTGCTTTCCTTTTAGGTAGGCAAAGGTGGTTTCATCTGGGGCAATCAGACCACCACGCGCGCCCATCTCGATAGACATGTTGCAAATGGTCATTCGCGCCTCCATAGATAAGCTTTGGATCGCTGAACCCGCATATTCCACAAAGTAGCCTGTGGCTCCTGCTGCAGATATTTTAGAAATGATGTAGAGAATAATGTCCTTGGAAGTCACTCCTTTGCCTAGGGTACCCTCCACAGAAATTCGCATTTTCTTGGCCTTCGACTGCATTATGCATTGAGTGGCAAGGACCATTTCCACCTCAGAAGTACCAATACCAAAAGCAATGGCTCCAAAGGCACCGTGTGTAGAGGTATGGGAATCCCCACAAACGATGGTCATCCCAGGCTGGGTTATTCCCAATTCTGGACCGATTACATGGACGATCCCATGGTGGGCTGAACCCAGGTCATGGAGTTCAATGCCGTATTTTGCACAATTTTCACGCAGCTTTTCTACCTGCATGCGCGAAAGCTTGTCCTTGATGGTTTGATCCTGATCTACTGTAGGCACATTGTGATCGGGGGTGGCAATGGTTCGGTGTGGATATTTGACGCCGATGCCTCTTTTCTCCAAATTGAGAAAAGCTACCGGTGAAGTCACTTCGTGAATGAAGTGCTTGTCAATAAAAAACACATCGGGTCCTGCAGGCACGGATTTGACCACGTGTGCATCCCAGATTTTATCAAATAAGGTATTCTTTTCCATAATTAAGCAGTCGCGTATTCTTTGACTGGAATTTTGTTGAGTGCATCGACAAATGCTTGCGCAGAAGCGAGTACAATGTCTTGGTTGGAAGCAAAGCCATAGTAGGGCTTGTCCGACTTGATGAGGCGCATGTGCACCTTAGCCACATCATCACTTCCTTGGGTCATGGCTTGGATGAGGAACTCTTCCAGCTCCACCTGAGGTTGAACGATGGTTTCAATTGCTTTCAAAACCGCATCCACAGGCCCTACGCCCGTAGCTGTGGCCACCTGAAGTGCATTTCCTACTTTGAGCGTTACGCGTGCGTTAGCCTCCCCATCCGAGGAGTAGTGTACGTGTTCCAACTCAATGAAATTGGATTCGTCGATGTATTTACCGACCAACTCCAGTAGG
>CAMCBC010000184.1 GCA_945872775.1 Spirosoma fluviale
CACTTTGTTGACCACTACTATAGGCGTAAGGCCAAGTGCCAAAGCTTTGCCCAACACAAAGCGTGTTTGTGGCATAGGACCTTCAAAGGCATCTACGAGTAGGATTACTCCATCTGCCATTTTAAGTACGCGCTCTACTTCTCCACCAAAGTCGGCGTGACCAGGCGTGTCAATGATGTTGATTTTATGTTCTTTGTAGCGAACGGACACATTCTTGGAAAGAATGGTAATGCCGCGCTCTCGCTCTAGATCGTTGTTGTCGAGGATAAGGTCTCCAAACTGTTGGTTTTCTCTGAAGATTTTTGAAAGGTGGATGATCTTATCCACTAGGGTAGTTTTACCGTGGTCAACGTGTGCGATGATCGCGATATTCCGAATTTTCTGCATGGTTTGCCTAATTGAAGCCGCAAAATTACGAATAATAGTTGGTAGTAAGGTTATGCAGCTATTAAGTTTCTCGCGGCTTTTCTTGGGGTGTTGGACTAGTCCTGAGATTCACAGAAATCTCGGTCATGTAGAAAAATGTAGCATATCCTCAAGAGTTGGTCAAGCGATCGAGTGCAATAAAACTCCCTTTCTGTCCGATGAATGAAAGGTTTGGGTTACTTGGTGAAAAATGGACTAAAAATTTGCTCCCAAATTTTATATCCTGCTTCATTGAGGTGGAGCTGATCCTTAACATACAATTCAGGTCTTGGAGATCCACTGGAGTCAGTCAATGCTTTCCAAGTATCTAGGTATTCCACATTTTCTTTGAGATCACAATAGGAACTTAATTGACGATTAAAGTCTTGGTATGCTTCTTTTTTCTCCCAGCGAGAAGGGCTTGGTTTTGCTCCAATAAGGAAAATTTCTGTTTGAGGATCTACTAGATGGATTCGGTTCACAATCTGCTTGAAGCTATTTAGAATTTCCTCCGCCGAGACATCCGCCCAGAGGTCGTTGTCGCCTTCGTAGATAAACACCCGTTTCGGATCAAACTTCAGCACAAGTGGATAAAGGTAGCGTTCCAAGTCAGCTGCTTTTGAACCTCCAAACCCAGTGTTGAGCACTTCTTTCCCTTGAGTTATTTCAGGAAGGCTACGCCATAATTTGATGGTTGAACTTCCCGTAAAAACAGTTCCACCACTACTCCAGCCCAAACTATCTAGCCGTTGACTAAGTAGTCTTACCTCCGCTTCGAAAGGATGCTGCTGTCCAAAGCTTGTGGTGAATGCAAGTAAAAAAACAAGGTAAAGGGCAATGGATTTTTTCATTGAATCAAACCTACTAAAAATTAGTGAACCAAAATCGATCAATCTTCTGAACGAAACTGAACAATTGATGGGTTTGTGTTCCTAAAAAGGAGAAATGGGCCTACTTGAATAACTGCTCTTTTTGGGGATTTTGGGCGATTTGGATACTTGTTTCGTGGAAATTCAGCCCGGATAGGTTTTTGGTCGCGTTTTCGCATCATTCAAAAAAGATCTACAAAACTATCCAATACATGCAGGTACTTACCCGATTTTTCTGGTTTTGCAGCGGTGCAAATTTTTCCTTACTTCAAAAAGTGCCCACAGAGTCGACCAAATATGTAGGGATTGGCGCAACCGTCTTTTTTACAGGGGTATTTGCGGCCTTAGCTGGATTTTATGCACTCTACACTGTTTTTCAAACCTGGGGGATCGCCTTGTTTTTTGGGCTGCTCTGGGGAGCAATGATTTTCAATTTAGATCGATTCATTGTTTCCAGCATGCGCAAGAAAGCTCAAGGCTGGTCTGAGTGGAAACTAGCCCTTCCTCGACTGGTATTGGCCCTGCTTCTGGCTGTAGTGATTTCCAAACCCTTGGAGCTGAAGCTATTTGAGCGGGAGATCAACCGGAAACTGGATGAGCAAAAAATCGAATTCATCAAACAATCCAAGGATAGCTTAGCCAAAGGATTTCCTGAAATCCAAGCTTTGGAAGGAGAGAAGGAAGGATTAAAGAAAGAAGAAAGGCAGGCACGAGACTATCGAGATAAGTTGCAGCAAGAGTACGATGCCGAGCGCTTTGGAGAAAAGACAGCGAGCACCAGCGGAAAGGTGGGCTTGGGAACAAATGCCAAGAAAAAGGAGCAACAGTTGGATGCGGCTCAGAAAGCTTTGGATGAGTTGATGAAAAGCAATCAATCGCGTTTTCTGGACTTGGATACCCAAATTGAATTACTGCGTGCACAGCGGCAAGCAGAGTTTGAGAAGCAGGCTCCAAGCATTGCAGGCTTTGATGGATTTGCTGCGCGAATGGATGGATTGGCTAAATTAACGCAGGAGAGTGAGGCCATGGCTACTGCGCAGCTATTTTTGGTTTTGCTTTTCATTGCCATTGAAACAGCTCCGATTTTTGTCAAGTTAATTTCCGCTCGAGGACCTTACGATGAGCTCCTAGAGTTGCATGAGGACCAGGTCAAACTGTACAAGCAGGAAAAATGGCAGCGTGCGAGTGGGGAGTCAGAAGCTCGCCTCAGATACTTCAAGTCTACCCATTTTTATGCATCGGAATTGGCTGCTGCTTCCACCAATGCTGAAAACGAGCAGAAATCCGAATTGGGTAAAAAAAGGTCTAGTGGAAAATAAATGAATCGATATTGCTTCAATTATCCAAAAAATTGCTCCAATACATCTCCCACAAAGTAAGCGACTACAGCTGCTAAAAGGCCCAAAAGGACAGTTTCAGAAATCCCTCGTAGGGCGGAGGTTTGGTTGACGGAGCTTTTAAGCCAGCCTACTAGAAAGAAGGCTAGGCCTGTGAGGAGACTGGTCCAAAAAAAGAGGTTGATCGGTGTGGGGAAGAAAAAATTCCAGAGGTAAACCGTGAGCGGAATTAGTCCTACAATAATAAAAGAAGCAAAGGTCGCAGCTCCAATTTTTAAGGGGCTTTTGGAGTCGCGCATCATGCCTAGCTCATCCTTCATCATTTCATCTACCCAGAGCTTCTTGTCAGTACAGATGTGATCCACCACTTGTTGCAACAATTCTCCTTTAAATCCCTTGGCGGCATAGATCTCTTCAATTTCAGCCCGCTCGATCTCAGGGAGATTTTCAATTTCCCAGTATTCAATCTTTTCGTGCTTGTCATAGGTATCGCGCTCACTTTTGGCAGCCAGATAGGCTCCGACCGACATGGAAAATCCGTCTGCGAGCAGATTGGCAAAGCCTAGAATAAGGAGAATGCCTGTGTCTAAATTGGCTCCAAATCCTCCAGCCACTACTGCAAAGGTGGTCACCGCGCCATCAATGCCCCCATAAACAAATTCTTTGAGATACTCTTGCAGCTTGCCAAAGCGGGCATTTTCAAGGTGGATTTCTGATTCCATGGAACAGTTCTTTAGGGTTTCAAATTAAAAATAGAGATAAAATTCAATAGGTAATCGTATCGGTACACTCTTTTCAGGATTGAGACAATTTCCATTTTTAAATGGAAGGAGAACCAGGTTTTTTTATTTGTGGGTCAGCATGCCCATTGAAACTTTATTTAGAAATTTTTTTCCGAAATTTTGATAAATACAATCGATTGCATAGGTTTAAGAAACTTTATCGCAAGGAACTAGTGCTCAACCCAGCATTTTGCAGAAGTTTATATGGTTTTAATCCATTAACAATAACCCCAAATCGGGAGTCGATTTTCTAAAATCGGCTCCTTTTTTTATTAAAAAAATCTGTAAGAATCATAAAAATTATAAAAGGTGGTTTAAAATCGATTTGTTTTTTTAGAAATCCCTGTAAAAAATCACAAATATGGTTTTTTGGAATTTTTAGAACTTGGTTTCAGAAGATTTGGATTTAGGAGTAAAAAATAAAAAAACCTTCACGAATATTTCGTGAAGGCTTTCGCGTTAAATCAACCTAAAAAGCCAATTATTTGGTAGAAATATCCTTTTAGGTCAGTACTTATGGAATTTAAGGCCTTTGGTTTGAGGTACCTGGCGGGTCTCCTTTCACAACTCTTTTCTTCAAAACAGATTCGAGAAGGAATCTGAAAAGGGCCTTCAAGGATTGCTATTGCCTAATTCAGAAATAGAATTAGATTATTTTTTAGAATTTAAAAGACAACTAGTGATTAAAAAAATAAAAATAATGAAAAAAAATATTTTTTAAATTAAATTAATTTCATTAAGTTTCTTTTGAATTTACTAGCAGACCAGGCAATCTTCAGAGGCTAGCCCCCTCCAATTCGTACCAATTTTTAGTATTCATTCACTTTTTAACTAACCAATCATGAAACAAAATTCAGTACACTTTTCAGCATACCTCTTCGCAGGCACCTTACTTTTTACCGGCTGCCTACCTCAAGAAGACCTGTCCGTGAATCAAACGGACCCACTTTGGACCCAAACACTTTCCCTAGACGAGTGGAAGCAGGTAGAGACAGCCAAAGAATTCTCCCAGTTGCTGGGAGAAGTGATGCAGGAGAAGGAGGCCAGGATAGCGCTAAACCAACTTATTCAGCAGTACGATGACTTCGGGGATGCGGTTTCCCTCTCGGCGCTCCTTGGCGACCAAACTTCGATGCCTCCATCTGAATTGTCTCGCTTGGCTTCTTTCGAAAATGGCATGGCATTGAGAAAGGAATCAATTCCAGTGCGGGAGGCTATTCTTGACCATTCCCTCGCAAATCTATCCCAGTATCCCTTCCTCCAAAGGTCCTTCGAAACCTTTCGTTCCCAAAAGGGTGCTTCTCAGGCTCGGTTATCACTTCGTGAGGATTTGGTGGCCTTTTTTGCAAGTCAAGGTCTGGTGATCCACTTCCCGTACGAGGAACGGTTTGATTGGGAGACCTACCAGGGATCTGTTACCACGACATATGATCCCCTTATTCGGGAAGATTGGAACGAAGGATTTTTGTTTTCACTCATAGGGGACGGACCCCAAGGCAAGGGGATTCCTTATGTGGACGATGCCTATTCGGTGGATCATGCCACGTTGGTGGTGACCTTCCTGGATGAAGATTTTTACGAGATGAATAATACGCCTCCTGTACCCGAGCTTCCCACTCCTGCTGCCGATGCGGTGATCCTAGATTACAACGTCAACCATACCTCCATCTCCCAAGCGGATATTTT
>CAMCBC010000185.1 GCA_945872775.1 Spirosoma fluviale
TGGCAGAACGCTACTGGCTCAAACGCATCAAGTAAAGCGAACCACCTTCCCATGCGCCTTGGAGGTCATCGGATAGGGGACGGCTTCTGTGATGGCCTTAAACAGCAACTCCACCAATTTTTGCTTCATAAAGCTGCGATTCAAAATCAAGCTTACCTCCCGTGTTGGAGATGCTCCGACGAATGGGCGGAGCCGAGACTTTTCCTCTTTGGATAGTTCCCAAGTGGCAAGCTCGGGCAAAAGTGTAAGCCCTTTGTAGCGGTTGACCATGTTGCGAAGGCCTTCCAAGGAACCGCTTTCGTAATGGAAGTTTTGGTGTCCAGACAGGCTTTGATCGCAGAAGTTGAGCACCTGATCCCGGAAACAATGTCCCTGCTGCAAAACCCAGAGTTCCTCCTTCTTGATCTGCTCCGGTCCAATCTCCGGCTGGGAAAGTAGCTCATGATCCGTGGAAAAATAGGCGTAGAACTTCTCGTAAAATAGAGGTTTCTCCACGATTCCTGGGAGCTCCAGAGGAGTCACCACAATCCCCACATCGAGCTCGTCGTTTTTTAATTTTTTGAGAATTTCCTCCGTCACCATCTCCTGGACCACCAATTTTACGCCTGGGTAATTCTCCAGAAACTTGCGGATAAATAAGTGCAGCAGATAAGGCGCAAGCGTTGGAAGAATCCCCAGCTTAATCGTCCCTGAAATATCACCCTTCAGTTGGGCGACCAACTCAAAAATCCCCCGGCTATCCGTCACCACTTTCTTGGCCTGCTCGATCACTTTGGCGCCCGACTCGGTAGGTATGACGGGCATTTTGCTCCGATCAAATAAGATCACCCCCAGCTCCTTTTCCAGTTTGCTCAGCTGCGCACTGAGCGTAGGTTGGGTGACAAAGCAAGCGGCAGCAGCCTGCCCAAAATGCCGGTGCTTATCGACGGCTAGTAGGTATTCCAACTGTTGAATAGTCATTTCGATTGATTTTCTCTATCGAAAGCTCGGAAAAACCAAGGAGAACTAGGGCATCAACTCCTGAAAAAATACACCTCCACTCGAGGGGGGAATGACTCCTTTTATCACAATCTCCACTGAAATTGAGAAAAGAAAAAGATTTTCCACTACCTTAAAGTAGTTTTAATCGATGACACCCTAACCCAAAATTTCCTATGTCAGCATCTTTTTCACGTCGCAAATTCCTTGGCGCCAGCCTCTTGACCTCCGCAGGAATAAGCATCCTTCCTGGCCTTTCCTTCGCCTCGACTGCACCAAGCCCTCTTTTTCAAGTTGCCCACGAACGTGTACGACTAGGTTTCATTGGGGTAGGACGCCAAGCCATGGGCTTGCTCAACAATTTTATGCGCATCCCCGGAGTGGAAGTAGTTGCCGGAGCCGATGTGTACGCAATCAAGCGAGAACGATTTTCCCTTCGCGTTCAAAAAGGTCTCACGGAAGCAGGTAAGACTGTTACTGCACCCAAACTCTACGAGGACTACCGAGAACTCCTCCAGGACCCTAATGTGGATGCGGTAGTAATTGCTTCTCCAGACCATTGGCATGCGCTGATGGCCATCGATGCCTGCAAAGCAAAAAAGGACATTTACCTCGAAAAACCACTGACCTTCACCATTAAAGAAGGGCAACTCCTTGTGCAAGCCGTTCGCGAAAATGGAGTAGTCTTGGCCGTCGGTTCCATGCAGCGCGCCGCAGTAAACTTCCAAACTGCCGCCATGCACGTGCAGCGGGGACAACTGGGAAAAATCTCCCAAGTGCTCGTTCACGTAGGAGATAATCCCCACCCCAAGCCTTATGACTTGGCTGCCCAGCCCATTCCTGCAGGCCTCAACTGGGAAAAATGGCTTGGCCCTATTCCGAGCCTAGCATTCAATGACCTGCTCAATCCAGGCATTAGCTTGAATCCTGATAAGAACGAAACTGCCTGGGGAGCTTGGCGCTGGTACAAAGAAACCGGTGGAGGATTGATGACCGACTGGGGTGCACACATGATCGATATCGCCCAGTGGGGACTCAGCAAGGATAGAAACGGCCCGACCACGATCATCCCAGGATCCGCAGCCGCACCACTCACGTACCGCTATGCGGATGGAGTAGAAATGCAGATCACCAAATTTGACGAAGGCCGACAAGGCGTGAAGTTTATCGGTGAAAAAGGCTGGATCAAAGTTTCTCGAGGTAATTACGACAGCTCCATCCCAGAGCTACAACTCGGCAAAGAACCCGAAAACTTTGGCTTCGGCGCACACCACATCGACTTTATCGACTGCATCCGTAAGCGCAAAGACCCGATCGTCCCAGTAGAAATCGGGCACAGCACCTGCACGGCTTGTACGCTAGGAAATATTGCCCATGAGCTCGGCCGTGCCATCACCTGGAATCCTCAGACACAACTATCTACAGATGCTGCCGTTAATGCAAAGCTTCACTATGCCTATGAAAGAGGTTATAAACTGACTTAATCCCTCGTCTAAGAAAAATTTTCTGACTCCAAAAAACCTTGAAGACCGTTCTCGAGTTTGAAAAGTAACTCCTATTTTTGGAACCTGGTGTTCAAAAACGACTCGGAAAAAATAACTAGACAATCACAAGAAATCATGGAAAAACTAATTGTAGACTATACCGCCGTAGCGGTAAACACCGGAGGCAGAAAAGGCCACGTACGCACCGAAGATGGCATGCTTGACTTTGACGTGGCGATGCCAAAAGAAATCGGCGGCGAAGGAGGAAAAACCAATCCTGAGCAGCTATTCGCAGCGGGCTATGCAGCTTGTTTTGGAGGTGCTTTGGCAGCGGTGGCAGGAACCACCAGCTTGAAAGACTCTGAAATCAAAGTGAAAGCGCACCTCGGTCATTATGGCCCTGGAAGCTTTGGTCTTGGCGTGGACATTGAAGTAAAAATCCCAATGGCAGCCTCTCTAGAAGAAGCACAGAAATTGGTAGACGCAGCCCACCAGGTATGCCCTTACTCTAAAGCTACCCGTGGCAACATTGAAGTGACCGCAACAGCGGTGGCTTAAACGTTCTGATATCACTGAAAGAGGCAGGCCCATCAGGTGCCTGCCTTTTTTTTGCCTTTCTGCAAAAGGGTGGGTTCTTCCATTCGTCACTTTTCCCTAGCTCGGTGACCCTCCAATTGGCAAAAGCATGTAACTTTCCACTCGAAACCCATTTTCTATATGAAAAAGCTATTCTTTTCCCTTTGCTTGGCCTGCTTTGTACTCGGTACCGCAGTAGCACAGCTGAAGACCCCGGAGCAATTTCTAGGTTACAAGCCTGGCGACCGCTTCACGCCTCATCACCGCATGGTAGACTACTTTGAGTATGTCGCTGCGCAAAACCCCAACATCAAGCTTATCTACTACGGGGAAACCAACGAAAAACGTCCGCTTATCCTGGCCATCCTCTCGAGCCCAGAAAACATGGCGCAACTCGAGCAAATCCGTACGGACAACTTGAAGCGAACAGGCATTCTTTCAGGAACCCCTAGCACCCAAGTTCCCATCAACTGGATGTCCTTCAATGTCCACGGCAACGAATCCGTAGGCATGGAAGCGGCGATCTCTACCTTCCACACCCTGGCCGATCCCAACAATGCCAAGGTGCAAGCTTGGTTGAAAAACCAAGTGATTATCCTCGATCCCGCCATCAACCCCGACGGAAGAGACCGCTACTCCAACTGGTACAACCAGAAAATGCATACCCAACTGCAGCCAGACCTCCAGTCCATGGAACACAACGAACCTTGGCCAGGTGGACGTGCCAACCACTACCTGTTTGACCTCAACCGTGACTGGGCTTGGCAAGTACAAGTAGAGTCTCAGCAGCGCCTCAAGATGTACCAGCAATGGATGCCTCAGCTTCACCTGGACTTTCACGAGCAGGGCATCGACAATCCTTTTTATATGGCACCCGCTGCAGAACCCCTGCACGAGCAGCTGACCCCTTTTCAGCATGAGTTTCAAGAAATTTTTGGCCGAAACACTGCCAAATACTTCGACCAAATGGGTCGCTTCTACTTTACGAAGGAGCGCTTTGACCTCTTGTATCCTTCCTATGGCGATACCTATCCCATGTACAATGGCGCCATCGGCATGACCATAGAGCAGGGCGGAGGAGGTCGTGCAGGCATCGGTGGATACAACGCCGTTGGCGATACCGTCACCTTGAGTAGTCGAATTGCCGGTCACTACACCGCTGCCCTTTCTGCGGTGGAAATGACGAGCGCGCATGCACCTCGATTGGTAACTGAGTTTGAACGCTACTTCAAGACCAACTCCACAGCTCCCAAAGGCACCTACAAAAGCTTTGTGGTCAAGGGAGAAAGCAACCCGGCACAAATAGCCAAATTACTCGAGCTTTTGGATAAAAATGGCATCCGTTACGGAAAAGGAACTGCCAAGACAGGCTTAAAGGGCTACGAATACCAGAGTGGAAAAGTGGGCGTTCCGTTTTCCACGAGCGACAAAGACATCGTCATCTCCGCGTACCAACCCAAGTCCGTCTTGACCCAAGTGCTATTTGAGCCCAATCCGGCGCTTCACGACTCCATCACCTACGACATCACGAGCTGGGCCATGCCGTATGCGTATGGATTGAAAGCCTTTGCGCTAGACACCCGACTCGATCCAAGCGGAGACTACGAAAAAGCAACTCCAACCCCCTTGGCACAAGGAGCTACTCCTGTAGCCTACTTGGCTCCTTGGCAGGGTACTCGCGATGCAGCGTTCCTTGCAGCACTGCTCAACAAGAAAATTCGCGTACGCTACGCCGAATACCCCTTCTCGGTGGAGGGTAAATCCTATCCAGCTGGAACACTCATGATCACCAAAGGAGGCAACGAATGGGTGGCCAACTTTGACCAAACCGTTCGGGACGCTGCCGCGCAACATGGAATCCAACTAAGCACCACAGGTACCGGCTATGTGGACCAAGGCAAGGACTTTGGCTCCCCAACCGTACGCGTGATCCAAGCTCCTAAGGTGGCACTTGTAGGTGGTACTGGAACTTCTTCTCTCAATTTTGGAGAGGTATGGCACTTCTTCGAAAAAGACTTGAAGTATCCGCTCA
>CAMCBC010000186.1 GCA_945872775.1 Spirosoma fluviale
ATTCCTTTCACCATTTTCCCTGGAATCTTCCAGTTGGCAATGTCTCCATGCTCAGATACTTCCATCGCACCAAGAATCGTCAAATGAACATGCCCGCCTCGGATCATGGCAAAGGATTGTGCTGAATCAAATAAAGCCGAATCTGGCAACAAAGTAATGGTTTGCTTTCCTGCATTGATCAAATCCGGATCTACGGCTGATTCTTTGGGAAAAGGGCCAATTCCTAAAAGTCCATTTTCAGACTGAAGTACTATTTCTAGGTGGGCTGGAATGTAATTTGCAACTAGGGTAGGGATTCCTATTCCTAGGTTGATGTATTGCCCGTTTTCCACTTCTTTGGCAATTCGTTTTGCAATTTGTTCTTTGGATAACATGGAATTGAAGTTTACAATGGAAAAAAATCGCTGGTGATGAATTAAAAATTAAACAGATACGGTCCGCTGTTCAATTCGTTTTTCATAGGAATTTCCTTGAAAAATCCGCTGAACATAAATTCCTGGTGTATGAATGGCGTTTGGATCCAATGATCCTGCTGGAACCAATTCTTCAACTTCAGCAATCGTAATTTTTCCAGCTGTAGCCATCAAAGGGTTGAAATTCCGTGCTGTACCCTTAAAAATTAAATTTCCAGCTGTATCTCCTTTCCATGCCTTTACCAGAGCAAAATCAGCATGCAAAGCATGTTCTAGCAGGTAGCTCTTCCCCTCAAATTCCCGGATTTCTTTTCCTTCAGCTACTTCGGTACCAACCCCAGCAGGAGTAAAGAAAGCAGGAATTCCTGCTCCTCCTGCACGGATTCGTTCCGCCAAGGTTCCTTGTGGAATAAGTTCTACCTCTAATTCTCCTGATAAAAGTTGGCGCTCAAATTCATCGTTTTCGCCTACATAGCTGGATATCATTTTTTTGACCATTCGCTCTTTGAGAAAAAGGCCAATTCCAAAATCATCTACCCCCGCATTGTTGGATACAATGGTTAGGTTTTGGATTTTTCGCTTGAGTAAGGCAGCAATACAGTTTTCCGGAATTCCGCTCAGTCCAAAGCCACCCATCATTAGTGTAGCTCCATCGTGAATATCCGCTACTGCCTCTTCAGCATTCGTTACGGTCTTGTTTATCATTTCATTTGGGTTTGTAAACTAAAGATAGCGCGTTCTCGGTCTTCTAACAACTGGGCTTTTAAACCCTCCAATCCAGCAAATCTTATTTCTTCTCTTAAAAAAGCTTCAAAATAGATTGTAAGGACTTGTCCATATAAATCTCCTTGAAAATCAATCAGGTGTGCTTCAATTGTTTTTTGATCCCCATCCACTGTTGGACGGTTTCCAATATTTAACATGGCCTTGTTCCGAATCCCATTGATTTCCGCATAAACCGCATAGGCTCCGTCTCTTGGTAGAAGTTTGTAGGGATCTTCTACTTGGATATTTGCAGTTGGAAATCCAATGGACCGTCCAATTTGTTGCCCTTGGACCACCAAACCACTTAGGCTATAAGATCTTCCTAAATATTTGCTGGCAGTTTGGATATCGCCCTGTTCCAAGGCAATTCTGATTTTGGTACTGGATACGCCCAATTCATCCACATCCTGTCTTGAAATTTCTTCAAGTTCAAAACCGAAAAGGTGACTGTGACTTTGAAGGTATTCAAAGCTACCTTCCCTATTTTTACCAAAGCGGTGGTCATAGCCTATCACCAATGTTTTTGTCTGAATTTTGTCCACCAAAATTTTCCCAATAAACTCTTCCGAACTCATTTGGGAAAATTCCTCTGTAAAGGGAAGTACCAGCAAATGATCGATTCCCATTTCAGTTAAAATGCTCACTTTTTCTGAAAAAGTGGATAGGAGTCGAAGCGTATTGTTTTTCGGCTGTAAAACTAATCTGGGATGCGGCCAATAGGTGAGGAGCACGGTATCTCCTCCTTTGCTCTGAGCCAGTTCTTGGAGCCTGTTCAAGATTTTTTGATGTCCCAAATGCACCCCATCAAAAGTTCCTGAGGTTACTACGGCATTTTTAGGTGGATGAAAATCAGTTAAGCCCTGGTAGATTTTCATTGTGCCTGGATTTAATTTCTTCAACTAATTGAGGCAGCTCGTGGGCATTTGTCAAGGAATGATCCCCAATACGAGTTCTGCACAGGGCTTTTAGGTAAGCACCTACACCTAGGAGTTCACCCAAATCTCTAGCCAAGCTTCGGATATAGGTTCCCTTGGAACAACATATTCGAAAGTCGACCTCGGAATTTTCAAATCGTGTAAGTTCAAATTCTCGAACCTCTACGGGTCTTGCTTCCATTTTCACTTCAATTCCCAAACGTGCCGAAGCATACACCCGTTTCCCATCCACTTTAATTGCAGAATGCATTGGAGGGATTTGTAAAATGTTGCCACTGAGTTGCTGAATAGCTGCTTGTACTTGTTCCATGGTGATGGAGGAGGGGTCTGCAACTGGAATGATAGGCTTTTCGAGATCAAAAGATTCCGTGGTAGCACCGAGCACAAATGTGCCTGTGTACTCTTTTTCCTGTCCCATAAATCCCTCAATCTGCTTGGTCATTTTGCCAGCGCAAACAATGAGTAATCCGGTGGCTAAGGGGTCAAGCGTGCCTGCATGGCCTACTTTTTTAATCCGCAAGGCATTTCTGACTTTTTTAACCACATCAAAGGAGGTCCACTCCAATGGTTTGTTGACTAAAAAAACTTCACCGTAAGCTTCTTGCTGCATGGGTAAGGGATTGCCTGAGCTGAGAATTGGGAAATTACGATTTTGTAGACTTTGCAAAGATGGCGTAAAACTCTAGGATAAACCCAGAAAGCGTGATTACAGGGCCAAGTGTAAGGCCCATAAAGCCGTTGCCATGCGGAGTGGCATCCATTCCCATGATGACAAAACCCAACACAATCAAGCCTAGACCTAGGAATAGGAGAAGGTAATTTTTCTTCGAAAAAGGAAAAGAAGTATTGCTCATGTGTTAATAAAGTTCGTCCAAAGACATGTTTAAGTATTTATTCACTGACCGTAAGGTACTGATTCCAGATAAGAAACCACCGGTAACTGTTAAACCTACAAATAGGAGGAGCATGAGTTCCGTGTTCTGTAGGGAAGCAAATCCCTCAATATTTTCTTTGGTATATTCTAGGAGTGAATAAAGTATTCCAGAGGCCAAAATACCCGCCAATACGCCAAACAAGAATGCCCGAATAAGGAAGGGCTTACGGATAAATCCTCGAGTAGCGCCAACCAGCTGCATGGATCGAATCAAAAAGCGTTGAGAGAAAAGGGCCAAACGGATGGTATTATTGATCAACATGATCACAGTTATAATCAGGATCAGAATAAATCCTCCCATAATCAAAGACACCTTGAAGAGATTTTTATTGATAGAATCCACCAAATCAGTCATGTAAGAAACTTCAAATACTCCTGGCTGAGTTTCCAGCTCCTTTGCGATTAGGGTAAGCTGCTCGGAACTTTGAAACTCTTCAGAAACCGAAAATACATAACTGTCTCGAAGCGGGTTGTCCTCCAAAAACTTGGTAAAGTCTTCGCCTGTATTTTGGATAAAAGTTTCAGCTGCTTCTTTATTTGAAATGAACCGTAGGTAAACGCTATCTTCTGTTTGCAATACAAAAGGTTTTTTAGCCAAATCCTTGCGTAAATCACCAAGCTGCTGCTGGCTTAGCCCCTTATCCAGGAAAACCTGAATCTCAATATTCTCACGAATCATTTTGGTTAGTGAGCTTGCTTGAATCAAAATAATCCCAAAAAGTCCGACGATAAAAAGTGATAAAGTCGTGCTAAACAGGACGCTACCAAACTTAAAATACCCGAGTTGCTTTTTCGCTTTTGCTGGATTGGCCATGAAATATCAAATTCTAGTCAAAAATAGAAAAGCTTAGCCGATTTACCCAATAACGGTTGGAGAAAGGATTGGAATAAGTCTGTCTTCTGCAATCCCCCAAATCAAATCATTTTTTTGTCCCTTAATCAGTGCTAAGCCCGTAAAATTCCCAAAGCTTGGAAGTACCAGTACATTTTCTGAATAATGAAAACAGGGGATGCGAACCGATTGCTTGGCCTTTCCTTTTAGGAGAATTCCTGGATGAATGTGTCCACAAATATTTAGCAATCCCTGTGGGGGAGTAGTAGGTTCATGGCTGAGCAGGAAAGATTCTAGAACCACTGCATTTCGATACACTTGGAGACTGGTATCTCGGTATTTCTCTGCGGGTAGAATGTCATGATTTCCAAGGACCAAATGAAAAGTTGATCTGGGAAAATGTGGTAAAAATGCACCTAAATCCTCCCATTGTTCATTCCAAGAACTATGAAATAAATCCCCCAAGAAGTAGACGTCCTTTGGGGAATAACGTTGGATTAATTCTTCTAAGCGTTGGTAATCGAGGTCATGAACTTGCTCAGGTATAGGGATTCCGGATTTTCGAAAATGGGATGCCTTTCCTAAATGAATGTCAGCTAGCAATAAAATACGCAAGGAATCAATCCAAACTGCCTTTTCTGGCAATAAGGTCAATTCTATTCCCTCATAATCAAAAACTATTGAGCCCATAGGAATTTTTAATTATCACGACTATACAAACAAAAGCATTCCTATTTAGTATTGCATAAAACTAGAACAAATGAAAAAAGTTACGCTATCCGCTTCCCTTTTCCTCCTTTTCTTTTTTACGGCGACCCTTGTCAAAGCCCAATCTGAAAATTCAATAGTGGGAGTGTGGTACAACACAGAAAAAACCGCCCAAGTTGAAATTTTGAAGAGAGGGTCCGCATTTATTGGTAAAATAGTGTGGTTGAAAGACCCTAATCCAGGAGGTAAACCAGCGATCGATAAAGACAATCCCAATCCCAAACTTAAATCTCGTCCCTTGATGGGATTGAATCTATTGGAAGGTTTGAAGTTTGATTCTGGAATGTGGGAAGATGGTACCATCTACGACCCGAAAACAGGAAAAACCTATTCTTGTCAAGTGACCTTGAAATCCAAAGATGTCCTAGAAGTTAAAGGATACATTGGGTTTTCTT
>CAMCBC010000187.1 GCA_945872775.1 Spirosoma fluviale
AACCCATTCTAGTCCTATTAACCCTCCCCATAAGTCTACTCACTTTCGGACTTTTTCTTTTAGTCATCAATGCAATAGTCGTTTTACTAGCTGCAGAGTTGACACCTGGTTTTTCGGTTGATGGATTTTGGTGGGCCTTGGCTTTTGCACTTATTTTAAGTGTAATCAATAGCATGTTAGGGGTGAGTTTCGATTCAACTAGCTAAGCTTTTGTCTCCAACTCTTCGGTAAATTTTCAAACTCCCATCTGGTAGTTTGACAGCCACCCGTTCGTCTTGGGTGGCGTGAACGATCACCAGTAAAACATACTTCTCTCCCTCATATGGGTTGTCTGGGTCTATGGAAATCACATGGAGTTCTAAATTTGCTTTAGGCAAGCAAAAGCTTTCGTTGGCCGCAGCAATCATGTACCGCTCTTCTTCTGGATCAATTCCGATGATTTTCCGTTGATCTGAAATACCGATCAAAATCATTCCACCAGCTGTATTTGACATGGCTGAAAGCGTTTTGGCGATCTTTTCCTGTGAACTTATTTGTTGTTTGTACTCTAATTTCAACCCTTCATTCTCCTTTAAGAGTAGGTTCACAAAATCTTCAT
Organism: Spirosoma fluviale; assembly: GCA_945872775.1. Lineage (GTDB taxonomy): Bacteria > Bacteroidota > Bacteroidia > Cytophagales > Cyclobacteriaceae > Algoriphagus. The sequence continues at coordinate 599 of CAMCBC010000187.1, forward strand.
CTAATTTTTTTGGAAACATTTTTGGCATATTCTTACTTTAATAAGTGGAATTAATCCATATTCGTTTCAGCCGACTATTCAAACTGTCATTTTAAATCTTCTACAGATGAACTTTACCAATCCAGGATTTGACCAAGAAACTATTGCGCAACTCAAAAAAGAGTTACAAGAAACCGGAATGCCCTTCAAAATAATTCCTGACGATGACAATTCAGAAGAGTATGTCAACTTTTATTTTATTGGGAATTACGAAGGTAAAGAAGTGATTTACGATACCGCGCTATACACCCTTCGTCTTCATCATGCAAGTGAGGTTTACGAATTGGCCGAGCATGAGGCGGCAAAAAAGTTTCCCAACTTTAAAGCCATCAATTATGAAGAGGACGAAAATGGCAATATGAAGCCTTTAACTCCTGAAGAAGAGGAAATTGGTTGGTTCATCACTGAACTAATCATGGAAATGGAAGAAGAGGAATCCGTTAAGGTCCAGGAATTTCTTGACATAGATACCCACCACGATTACGGGATTGGCTTGGATGCCTCCATAAATGTGGATGAAATCGATGAACGAGTGATTGCCAAATTCATTCAAGAATTTAATGATGACACCTTAATGTTGGATGAAACCCTCTACTCATTCATGACTGAAGATGAGGATTTTGAGGATGAAGACTGAGATAGAAGCTTAATTTAATAGATGGCGTTAGTAGTCTACTAGCGCTTTTTTTATGCTGAAAATTGCCCTTTCCCCGATTTTTGCTCATCCCTTACCCGAAGGTCACCGTTTCCCAATGGAAAAATACAGCTTGCTTCCCGAGCAGCTACTATTTGAAGGAACGGTAACCGAATCCAATTTTTTTATACCTCAGCCAGTGGATGACGAGTTGATTTTGACTACCCATGAGGATAGCTACTTAACTCGATTGAAAAACCTGGAGCTATCCAAATCAGAAATTCGTGCAATTGGCTTTCCGCTAAGTATGCCCTTGATCGAACGGGAAATTTGCATCGCTGGAGGATCGGTACAGGCTGCCCGCTTTGCAAAGGAATTTGGAATTGGAATGAATGTTGCTGGTGGAACGCACCATGCATTCATCAATCGTGGAGAGGGCTTTTGCATACTCAATGATTTGGCGATTACAGCTAATTATTTGCTTGAGGCAGAATTGGCGAGTAAGGTTCTGATTGTAGATTTGGATGTGCACCAAGGCAATGGAACGGCCTCACTTTTTCGGGATAATCCTTCCGTTTTCACATTCAGCATGCATGGGGAGAAAAATTATCCTCACCGAAAGGAGAGCTCTGACCTCGACCTTGGACTGGCAGATGGCACTGAAGATGCAACCTATCTCTCACTTCTTGATTTGCACTTAAAGCGCATTATGGATTTGGAGCAGCCCGACTTCATGCTCTACCAGAGTGGAGTAGATGTATTGGAATCAGATCAACTGGGGAGGCTTTCGCTAACTTTAGCAGGAGTTCAAGCGCGTGATCGACTGGTGCTTTCATCAGCCAAATCCCATAGTATTCCTATCATGTGTTGCATGGGTGGAGGCTATTCAAAAAGAATCCGAGATATTGTGGATGCACATGCTCAAGTCTTTCGTTTGGCTCAGGATCTCTTTTTTTAGCTCTTTAACTGATTTTAACACCGTAAATTTTCCCTGATTCTTGCAAAATGAATACTTTATCTATATTTGCGACCTATTAACCCTAATTTCATCCAAGTGAAAAAAATTTTTACACGTTTCGTAGTTCTTGCTCTTGTAGCAGTAGTGGTTTATTCCTGTGGTAAAAAGTCAGATGCAACTGGCGCCAATTCCTCTTCAAAGGAGGGTGCAGCTGCTGGCGATCTGAAAATTGCCTACGTGCATACCGACTCAGTAATCAACAAGTACGATTTTTTCAAAAAGAAATCTGAAGAGATTACCGAAAAAGGAAAGAAGTTGGATTTGGATCTACAAGCTAGAGCCAAGGGTTTTGAACAAGAAGTGGCTATGTTTCAGCAAACTGGAGGCAACCTAACGCAAAACCAGATTCGTGCTAAGCAAGATGAATTGATGCAGAAGGAGCAAAATCTCGTTAATTACCGAGATAACTTGATGCGGGAACTTTCTACGGACGAGTCTACTCTTTTGAATGACGTATACTTGCAGGTACAAGAGTTCATGCAGGAATATGCAAAAGAAAATGGGATCGATCTAATCTTGAGTCACACTAGAGGTGGTGCTATTTGGTATGCAACCGACGCAATCGATGTGACCAAATCTGTGATTGAGGGATTGAACAAAAAATACAATGCAAATCCGGCCGCTGCTGAAACTAAAGCTGCCGCAGCAGATTCTACAGCAAAGAAAAAATAAGAAATTAGGTACCTGTTTAGAAACCCGGATATCCTCCGGGTTTTTTTGTGCGCAAAAAAGGGTAATTTTGCGAAGCTTTAGAAAAATCCATTGACATGAAAATTACTGAGTTTTTAAAACACAACTACCGTCACTTCAATGCTGCAGCACTAATTGATGCCGCTGAAGGATACAAAACCCACCTGGATGAAGGAGGAAAAATGATGGTCACTCTTGCTGGCGCAATGTCCACTGCAGAATTGGGGATTTCCTTGGCAGAAATGATTCGTCAAGACAAAGTACAAATCATCTCCTGTACTGGAGCAAATTTGGAAGAAGATGTGTTTAACCTAGTTGCCCACGACTACTACGAACGTGTACCAAACTACCGTGAACTAACGCCTGAGCAGGAACAAGACCTCTTGGAGCGTCACATGAACCGTGTTACGGATACTTGCATCCCAGAAATGGAAGCGATGCGAAGAATTGAAAATGTTATTCTTGAGGAATGGGTGAAGGCTGATCAAAATGGAGAAGCATTCTTTCCGCACGAATTTTTCTACAAAATATTGCTTTCCGGCAAATTGGATGCTTCGTTCCAAATTGACCCAAAAAATAGCTGGTTACTAGAAGCTGCAAAGAAAAACTTGCCGATCATCGTTCCCGGTTGGGAGGATTCTACCCTAGGCAATATGTTTGCGGGCCATGTGATTTCTGGCGATGTGAAGAATGTACATACCGTACGTACTGGTATCGAATACATGATGTTCTTGGCTGAATGGTATACTGTAAATGCTACCGATTCGAGTACCGTCGGGTTCTTCCAAATCGGAGGAGGCATAGCAGGTGACTTCCCAATCTGTGTAGTACCGATGCTTCACCAAGATTTGCAACGCACGAATGTGCCATTGTGGGGTTATTTCTGTCAGATCTCTGACTCCACTACTTCTTATGGATCGTATTCAGGAGCAGTTCCTAATGAAAAAATCACTTGGGGTAAGCTGGGAATGAAAACTCCAAAATTCATTATTGAATCCGATGCTACCATTGTGGCGCCATTGATTTTTGCCATTATTTTAGATCAATAAGGCATGTAGTTTTAATTATTCCCACAATCATGACACCCCTTCGGGGTTTGGGGATGGGGACTACGATCATGTCTCTAGCATTATGACACCCCTTCGGGGTTACAATCATGTCACCCCGTTGGGGTTTGGGAATCGTTTTTCATTACAATCCTAGCATTATAACACCCCTTCGGGATTTAATTCTTTTCTATATTTTTCTCACCCCTCCGGGGTTTTTATCGTATAACCTATCCAATCCCGAAGGGATGAAACGATGCTAGTTTATGGATAAGATTTTTTAAACGATATTTTTTAAACAATAAGATTTATGGCAGGTAGTTATTCACAGATTTATCTTCAATATGTTTTTGCAGTAAAAGGCAGGCAAAATTTATTACAAAAACCCTGGCGCGAGGAGGTGTTTAAATACATTTCTGGAATCATAAAAGGGAAAAATCAAAAGCCCATTATTGTAAATGGGGTCTCTGACCATGTCCATGTTTTTGTTGGTTTGAAACCAGCGATGCCCATTCCTGATCTTATTCGAGATATCAAAAACAATTCAAGCAATTTTATCAATGAAAATAATTGGGTAAAAGGTAAATTTTCCTGGCAAGAAGGTTATGGTGTTTTTTCATATTCTCATTCTCAAATTGACAATGTCTACCGATACATTGCAAATCAAGAAACCCATCATGAAAAAAAGACCTTCAAAGATGAATACATTGATTTTCTCGTAAAATCTGGAATAGACTACGATGAGAGATATTTGTTTGAGACGTATCCGGATAAATGATGCCTTATAATTATTTCATTCCGTAGGGGTTGGGGGTGGTGGAATTTGAATCATTCCTAGAATTATAATACCCCTTCGGGGTTTTGGTGGGATTTACCATAATTAATGCACCCTTTCAGGGATTTTTCTCGTTAAGCGAATTAAATCCCGAAGGGATGAAATGATATAAGAGA
>CAMCBC010000188.1 GCA_945872775.1 Spirosoma fluviale
TACGAACTACGGGACTTTTTTTGTGCCTAATGCTATTGAACAGGCTTAGTGCCTTTTCAAGAAATCTACCAAGCGCATAAACTCTTCATCCGTGATCGCCGGAAAGTTGGCAATTCGAAAACTCGTGGATTTGAGTGGGCCATAGCCGCCCCCGAGCTGCATTCCTTCCTTTTCGGCTGCTTTTTTGACCGCCACAATGGCCTGCTCCTCGCCAGCTACTGCTGCTACCGTGGTACTTCGCGTGGCAGAATTATCTACTAAAAGTTGGAACACGGCCGATTGGGTAATGGTCTGCTCCAAGGTCTCCATTCGCTGCCGAAGCCGTGCATCTACTTGAGCGATGGGCTCCATGTCTTTCAAAACCCGATTCAGCAGGTAAATCCCCAACACATTGGGAGTGTAATGGGTCTGGTAGCTGGCTGCATTTTCGAGCATAAAGCTGAGGCTGTTGTAGCGCCCCTGCTCCCCCTTACGGGCTACTTTTTCTTTGGCCTTTCCCGAAAGTAAGAGAATTCCCAAACCTGCAGGCAGTCCAAAGCATTTCTGAACCGAGGCATACCATACGTCTGCCAAGGAATAATCAAACACAATACCTCCCATGGAAGAGGTCGTATCCACTGCAATCATCTTGTCTGGATAGCGCAGTGCAAGTTCCTTAAGAACGGACATGGGCACCTGAGAGGCGTTTGCTGTTTCGTTTTGCGTAACTGCTATAAGGTCCACCTCAGCACCAATCTGCAATTGATCAACTGGTAAGGATTGATTTGCAGCAAGCTTCATTCCCTGAGTATTTGGTAGAATATGCTGGGCATATTCAAACCATTTCTTACCAAAGGAACCCGAATACAAGTGGTAGCTGGACTGCTCTACTAGGGACTGGGAAATGATCTCCCAGCTTTCTGTCGCTGAAGAGGTAAAAAGCAAGGTATAGTCGGCAGGAAGGTTCAGCTTTTCGCGAAAAAGCTGTTCCGTTTCCCGATACAAATTCATAAATACTGCACTGCGGTGATTGGCACTGAGGATCCCTTCCGCGCAGGCATCCTGCAGGTACTGAGGTAGCGCATGGTATACTTTGGAAGGTCCGGGAGCGAAGGTGATCATCGGGTAGCAGTGGTTAGAAAATAGTGGACAGCTAGCGCATAGCCTTTCAATCCCAGGCCGGCAATCATGCCTACGCAGGACTTAGAAAGAATGCTCTTGTGGCGAAATTCTTCTCGTTTGTACAAATTAGAAATGTGCACCTCCACCGTAGGCGTAGTGACTGCAGCCACTGCATCCGAAAGGGCTACTGAGGTATGGGTATAGCCTCCCGCATTCAAAATGATGCCGTCTGCGGAAAAGCCTACCTCCTGAATTTTGTTGATCAGCTCGCCCTCCACGTTGCTTTGGAAGTAGGAAAGCTCGACCTCAGGAAACTGCGCCTGAAGCTGGATGAAATAGCTTTCAAAGGATTCACTACCGTAAACTTCTGGCTCTCGCTTGCCAAGCAAGTTGAGATTAGGGCCATTAATCACCTGGATTTTCATACGCACATCGAAAAGAATTGACTATAAAGGTATTGACTCCAATCAAGCTTGCCAAGGCTTCGCTTAAGGAGTTTTTTGGGTACGCTCTTTCACCCGAAATAGGTAGGCAAGCGTAAATTCTAGGTTGGTCGAACTCATGTCAAAAATCCGATCCTGGGACTCTGGATTGGTAAAGTCATAGGCAAAACGCGCCTCGGCAGATAGGGTAGACTTTCCGAAAAGCTTGGAAATCCCTGCTCCTCCCGTCAAGCCATACATGCGCTTGTTGGGCGTGTCTGCAGGCTGTCCAAAGGTAGGTAACTCCTTGGGTATAGCACCTGAATACTCCCGGGTAAGGTCCTCCGCCTGTCGCAATACCCCGAAGTGGGGGCCAAATTTGATTTGAAATCGCCCTGACCGCCCTGCGAAAATACTGGCTAGGATGGGGAATTTGAGGTAAGTAAACTCGGTTTGATTGACCTTCCCTGCATCGTTGACTTGGGCGAAGCCGAGGGTGATCTGCTGGATATTGAGCTCGACGCCTGCGTTTTTGGAGTCAAAATATTCTAGAACCACGGCGAAGGTTGGAGCAGCAATTCCCTCCACTCTTTTGACCCGAGTACCTGCAGTGGCCTGGTAGCTGTAGGAACTGCTACTCAGCCCTCCTCGGACGCCAATGCTCAATTGCGCAAAAGCAATTCCCGGCAAAAGAAATAGGACGAAAGCAAAGCACTTTTTATACATACCTGAACCTATTGGGTTTCTCAATTTCTACTATTTTTTATTCAACCTAAAAGTTCCTTGTATGGGTTCCCCAGCCACAGTTAAACCACGCACCTCCACAATCACAGGGCCCCCGAGGTCGTTGGAGAAGAAGGAAAGAGTCAGCTCCCCTTTTTCATTGGTCACCAAATAGGGATTCCAATACAAGGTTTGCCGATCGTCCTTTTCAGATTGGTTACTGTCGGGGCCATAGGTACGGGAGATAAAATCACTTGGAACTTGGAAACCCTCTAGCGTATAGGTGACAATTCCCTTTCCTTCCAAGGGATTCTCCTGATTCTGGTCCATCTCATCTTTCAAGTAGATGGCAATGACGCCATTTCGCCCCTGGTCTCCAAGCATCGGAACCATCCGAGAAACCACCTCCACCCGATCGATATCAAAGGCATTGATGGTTCGAATATTATCTGCTGCGGTGGCCATGCCGCCACCTACGAGTACTACCCCATCCACCATGACTACAGGCTCCATCGACCCCAAAGCTGAAACTGCTCCCCCTCGAAGGCGGATAGTTTGTTGCCCAGTGCCTCCTACAAGCGTCACCTGAGCCCCTGGGATATTGCCAACCAAACTATTGACTAAATCCGTAGAGCTGCCTGTTTTGGTAAGCCTTTCTCCTTCGATTACAAAATCAGGATTGCCATAAATGGCTTTTTGCTGGACCTTTTCCTTTTTGGCTTCTGGGTTGGCGACTTCAGGTTCAGCCACTTTTGCAGGAGTTGCCAGGGTCGTCACTTTAGGAAAGTAGGAAGCCAGAGGCAAGACCACAGGCGCCTTGAGCTGCTCTTGAAGTTGGACATTGAACGGACGGCCTTTTTTATCAGCGGCCACGAGACCCAAGCGCATGGATCCATAAAATTCCATATTCTCCATTGCAAAGTCACCCGTTGCATTGGAATTCAAGCTGATCATCCCCTGGAAGTCATTCACAAAGGCCGTGATTTCGGTGGCCTGACCCTTTCCTTTCTCATCTGTAACTTTTCCAGTAACCGAAATTCGGGTTTCAATGGGGTATGAAAATCGTTCGGTGCCCAATGTTTCGGGAATATCACTCAGCTGTAGGCTGGATCCCATGTCTGCTTCCCTTCGGATGGGCACCAACTGCTCTGCATCCCATATGCTTACCGAAAGCGTAGCTGGAGCTGGCCGACCTTTTGGGTCGCTCAGCTGCAGACGCAGACTTACTTCTTCTCGGGGGCCAAAATTTGCCTTGTCCGACTGCAGTTGCACCCCTTGATTTTTCCATTGGTCAAAAGCCTCTGATGCGACAATGCGTTTGTAAGGATTCAACACCGGAAGTGGCTGCATAAAATACTGGTTGGGACCGTAATTTCGCATCCAATTCGTGTAGGCCCTCAAGTAGTATTGCTCTCCATCTAGTGAGTCTGGCAGGAGGAGATCCCCAACTACGATGCCATCGCGAATCGGGTATTTTTTGGCAAGGAGGATATCGCGCTCCTTTGAAATCACTTCCACATGGAGCACTTTGCTCAATTCGTCCCTCAGGTAGGGGTTGCCGTAGGCAAAATAGCCTTTGAAGAAGAGGGAGTCTCCCGAATAGTAGTAGGGCTTATCGGTATGGATGTACACCTTTTCTTGGTAGTTTTTGGCTGTTTTGGCCAAATCCTGCAGCAGAAGTGCTTTCACCGCATCGTAGTCAAGGGGAAGCAAATTGGAAATTCGCTTGCGGTCCATATCTCCTGAGAAAACCAGATCCTCCGGGTTGAGCACCGAACCATTTTCCCGAACGCGCACCTGTCCATTTTTTACCTCCAGCCAGGAAATGGGGTATGGGGCATCTCGGTAGGTATTGGCTTGTGCAAAGCCTTTCTGGTAGTGAATTTCGATGCGCCCTTTGAGTTGGAGCGAGTACTCCCCAGCCGTACTGCCTGGAATGACGAGAGGATCCGCTTTGTAGGGCACCACGGACTTGCCCAGTTCATTGGCAAAGATATCCGTACGGATATTCATGCTTGCCGATCCTCCGGCCTTGTCTCCATACAGGTAGAAGCCCTCCCGTTCGTAGGTGCCTTTGGTGATCGCTCGAAAGAGGTTCATCGGAGAGCGTTGGTAGATGCTTGCTCGGTTTTTCTCCCAAAGGGCTTGTTGCGCATCCGAGTCGGAACGAAGGAATTCAAACCTGGCGGCCCCCACGATGCGGTAGTTGGTCGGTGCATCTAGAAACTCGGTTAGGTTAAAAGTGATTTTATACCCTAGGTAGCGATTTTCGATTTCGATTGGCTGCTCAGCACGGGCTAGAAAAGTTCCTTTTTCAGTAGGAGTAGGAAAGTCAATCACCCAGGGGTTGAGAATACTGGTTTGTGTGGCGGCCTCGTCGATGCCTAGAAAAAGGCTTTGAAATTTGCGGAGGTCTCGCTCCCAACTTTTATCTCGAGAAGCCTTTACTTCCTGTTCGGAAAGCACCTGTTCCAAGGGAGAAAGGTTCAAATTAAGGGTAAATGTCCCTCCTGGTTTAAGCGTCACCGTTCGCGTTTGGGCGGTATAGCCCAAAAACGAAAATCCAATTTCTACCGTACCTGCTTCCAAACCAGAGAGGGTGTAGTTGCCCTGCATGTCGGTAGCTGTAGAAACGGTGGTGTTGTTGATGAATACC
>CAMCBC010000189.1 GCA_945872775.1 Spirosoma fluviale
GTGATGGCTTCCTGCACGAGCAGTTCAGATTCCGAATCCAGAGCCGAGGTGGCCTCATCCAAGATGAGCACGGGAGGATTCTTCAGTACTGCTCGAGCGATGCTCAGTCGCTGCCGCTGACCTCCTGAAAGTTTGGATCCTCGGTCACCGATGTTGGTTTGATACCCGTATTCCAGTTTGCTGATAAATTCATGGGCATTCGCAATTTTTGCCGCTTCCATGACCTGTGCCTCCGTGACTCCATCGATGCCAAAGGCAATGTTGTTGAAGACGGTATCGTTGAACAGGATGGATTCTTGGGTGACGATTCCCAGTTGGCTTCGCCAAGTTGCGGTAGCAATGTCTTTGAGGTCGATGCCGTCCACCAAGATTTGGCCGGAGCTTGGGTCGTAAAATCGGGGTACCAAATCGGCCAAGGTAGATTTTCCTCCGCCGGAAGGGCCCACCAGTGCGATGGTTTTCCCTTTTTCAAGGGTAAAGCTGATTTGGTCCAGTACCTTATTTTCTCCGTAGGCAAAGCTCACATTCTTGTACTCGATTTGCTTGCTAAATCCAGGGAATGGTTTTGGATGTGCTGGAGAGGGCAGTTGGTTGGTCGTGTCAATCACCTCAAAAATCCGGTCTGCGGAGGCAATGCCGCGCTGGATGGTGGATACTGCACGGGAGATCTCCTTTGCAGGATTCAGTACTTGAGTAAAGATGATGATGTAGGTGATGAAGTTGGAGGCACTCAAGGCGGAGGTTCCACTCAAAACCAAATTGCCTCCATACAAGAGGATACCTGCCACCACACTTACTCCGAGAAACTGGGAAATGGGGCCTGCCAGTTCATTTTTGCGCGCCATGCTCACATTGACATCGGAGTAGTAGTCGGTTTCGGAATCAAACTTTCCTTGCACAAATTTTTCCCCATTGAAGGCTTTGACTACCCGCATGCCGCCTAGGGTCTCGTCTAGAATGCTGACGATGCGTCCGAGCGATTCCTGACTTTGGATGGCAGTTTTTTTGAGTCGCTTGGTGATGCCGCCAATGATGGCTCCAGAAATTGGGATAATTAAAATCGTGAAAAGGGTCAGCGGTACGGAAATAAAAAAGAGTACTCCGAAATACAGGACGATGGTGGCAGGCTCTCGAAATAAGATTCGTAGGGATTGCACGATGGTGTTTTCCACCTCTTGAATGTCGTTGGTCATTTTGGAGAGGAGGTCTCCCTTCCGTTCGTTGGAAAAGTAGCCCAGATGGAGGGCACTTACTTTTTCAAAAATATCCATGCGCATCCCTTTGATGACCTGGGCACGCACTTGCGCCAGCACCACTCCGGAGAGGTAGGTAAATAGGTTGGAAAGAAATACCGAACCTACGATGATGGAACAGACAAAGAGCAAAGTCCCAAACTTCCCATACGTCTCACTCACCCCTAAAAAAAGGTGGTTGAATAGGGAAATTAGGTATTCCAGGGAGAGGGTAAATTCGGGCTGTACGCGGTACTTCTCTAAACTCTCGGGTGCCACTTGCTCAAAAATTACATCAAAAAGTGGCTTGAGCAGGGTGAAGTTCATCAAGCCAAAAATGATGGCCAATAGGGTGTAACCGATGTAAACCGGAATAAATTTCCCAAAGGGTCGGGCGTAGGAAAGAATCCGAAAATAGGTTTGCATGGGCGGTACACGGATAAATCCATTCGCAAGTTAGGGAAAATTTCATGTCTCGAAGCTTGAAACCTGATGCGTCGCCTGCCAGGCCTGTATTAGCCAATTATTTTGTTTCGATTTTGCCAATTAACATAAGTTTAACCAACTAAACTTTTCGAATCCCTATCTTTGAGAAAATTCCCCAATTCAAAATGAAACGATTCTTTTTCGGCATTCTTCTGGCAATTTCTCTTGGTACCGCTGCACTTGCGCAGCAAGCTTCAAAAAAGCCAAAGCTGGTGGTGGGCATCATTGTGGACCAGATGCGCCAGGAATATTTTTATCGCTTTGCAGACCGCTTTGGAGAGGGCGGATTTAAGCGGTTTACCCAGCAGGGCTTCATGATGACCAATGGGCATTACAACTACATTCCAACCTACACCGGACCTGGTCACGCTTCCGTCTACACTGGCGCTACTCCTGCTACACATGGGGTGATTGGCAACAATTGGTACGTGCCTTCCTTGAAGAAAATGATCTATTGTTCGGAGGATTCCTTGGTCTCGAATGTGGGCGGAACACCTGATAATGGAAAAATTAGCCCTCGAAACCTGTTGACCACGACCATCACCGACGAGCTGCGCCTGTCCACCGGCAAGCGCTCCAAGGTAGTAGGCATTGCGATCAAGGATCGAGGAGCAAGTTTCCCTGCGGGACATACCGGAGATGCGTATTGGTACGACGATGCGAATGGGGATTGGATGACTTCTACCTATTACAAGCAAACTTTACCAAGCTGGGTGGCAAATTTCAATGCGAAAAAGCGCCCTGATCATTACTTATCCCAAACTTGGAAAACCTTATTTCCAATAGAGACCTATTTGAACAGCCTTCCGGATCAAAATGACTTTGAGTCTCCCTTTGTAGGGAAGGACAGTCCTACGTTTCCTTATGATTTAGCCGCCTTGAAAGCAGCCAATGGGGGCTATGCATTGGTCCCTTCCACTCCTTTTGGCAATAGCCTAACCTTGGATTTTGCATACGCAGCCTTGGAAGGGGAGAAATTGGGACAAGGAGAGGTTACCGATTTTCTAGCAATCAGCTTTTCCAGCCCGGATTACATTGGACACCGCTTCGGCCCTTCTTCCATCGAAGTAGAGGACAATTACTTGCGTATGGATCGGGAGCTGGCTCAATTCTTTACCTACCTAGATCAAAAGCTCGGCAAGGGTGAATACCTGGTATTTATTTCCGCAGATCATGCGGTAGCGGATGTGCCACAATACATGATGAGTGAACGAATTCCTGCAGGCAATTTCAATTCTGGGATGGTCCTTGGGCAGTTGAAAGGTTTTGCCACTACGCACTATGGGGAAGGGGATTGGATCTTGAGTTTCTCCAACGAGCAGATCTTCCTGAACCATGCCTTGATCCGTGAGAAAAAAATGGATGCAGCGCAAATGCAGCGCGATTTAGCCAATTTTGTTCTTGGCTTTGTAGGGGTCAAAGAAGCCTTTACTGCTTCAGATCTCAGGAAGCAGGAATTTACCCAATCAAGAGCGCATCTCTTGCAAATGGGCTATAACCACAAGGCTTCTGGAGATGTATTGCTTGTATTGGAACCAGCCTGGTTGGTAGGAGGCAAAAGAGGTACCACACATGGGTCGGGCTACTCCTACGATACGCATGTACCGATCGCCTTTTATGGTTGGGGTATCAAGGCGGGCAAAAGCTCAAGCTATGCTACGGTTACCGATATCGCACCAACTTTAGCAGCCTTGCTTCAAATCCGGATGCCGAATGGAACTACCGGTCAGCCGATTCAAGCAGTCATTGGAAATTAATTTTCAGTCAAATTCCCGTTCCAATTTTTTTGAAAGGGCTTCCCCACCTAGGGAAGCACTTTTTTTGAGTTTTTGGTTCAATTATTCATTTTTATTACCTATTGAAAATCAAGGATTAACTTGGAGCATAAATCTTTTGTTTCTATTTTTAAGCAATACGTTGCTCATAATGCCCCATTCACACTCAAATATTTGGACACACCTGGTTCTTTGGACAAAGGATCATGCTCCAGTAATTACCTCTGAAATGGTGGGGGCAATCAAGCATGTTCTGGAAGAACTGCCCTTGGATTTTTATGAGAAACAAACCCATCTCAGCGTACTCCCCAATCACATTCACCTGTTGATTAAGCTTCCAGGTAATCTTTCTGTCGATCAATTGGCGCACTTTGTGCAGCAGCTGATTTGCAAGAAATTAGTGCAAGAGGGATTTGCAAATTGCCCCGAATGGGATGATAAATACTATGCACACTCGGTCAGTTTGAACCGCCTGTCTACCGAAAAAAGCTTATTGGATCGACAAGAATACAAACACAAGGAGATCTCCTTGGAAGAGGAATTGAAGTTTTTAGGCTTGTAAGTTTGGCATCAGCCCATAAAAAAACCGGAGTTAACTCCGGTTTTTTTGCGTTTAGGTGGTCCAACTCATGGGGTAGTTTTTGTCTACAAATTCCAGGGCATCCGTGGTGATCTGCAGCGGTCGGAAGGTGTCCAGCATCACTGCATACTCATGGGTTTCTTTGGCGCCGATGGACTTTTCAACAGTTCCTGGATGTGGTCCATGTGGCAAACCTCCCATGTGTAGCGTAAAGGATCCCCGATCGATGCCTTTTCTACTCATAAACTCCCCTTCAGCGTAGTACAATACTTCATCTGAATCGATGTTGCTGTGATTGTAGGGTGCAGGAATAGACAAAGGATGGTAATCAAACAAGCGTGGTACAAAGGAGCAAACCACAAAGCCTGCTGCTTGAAAGGTCTGGTGTACGGGCGGTGGCTGGTGGATTCTGCCCGTAATCGGTTCAAAGTCATGAATAGACAAGGCATAGGGGTAGAGGTAGCCATCCCATCCCACAATATCCAAGGGACTGTGCGCGTAGTGGTAGGGATGCAGCATGCCCTGCTTTTTGATTTGAATCAAGTATTCTCCCTTTTGTTCTTCGATGTGAATCTCGTGTGGTGGGCGGATGTCCCGCTCGCAATAAGGGGAATGCTCTAGGAGCTGCCCCACTTCATTCCGGTAGCGTTTCACCGTTTCTATGGGTCCTTGGGATTCCATGACGAGCAGTCGTAAGGGTCCTTCTTCA
>CAMCBC010000190.1 GCA_945872775.1 Spirosoma fluviale
AGATGCCATCAAACTCTCATCCAGGATCCCTTGAGGGGAAGAAGTGCTCGTGCAAGAAAGGCCTAGCGCTAGAAAAAGAAAGGAGAGGAATCGGTAAATCACAGGTTAAAATTAGGTTTTTTTAACGGATAAAATCCACTGAGGTAGCTGCTCTCAAATTTTAATTTTCGCTTCAAGACTTTAACTTAGCCAATTCAAATCCTACACATGGATCAGCTATTTAGCAAACTTAGAAAATATGAGATTATGATCCGAAAGGTGGCCAACAATCACCTTCAAGGAGAGTACCAATCGCTTTTCAAGGGATCTGGCTTAGAGTTTGATGATTTGAGACCCTACCAGTATGGTGACGATGTGCGAACCATCGAATGGAAAGTTTCCGCCAAGGGTCATGGCACCTTTGTAAAGACCTTTAAGGAGGAAAAAGACCAGTCTGTTTATTTTTTATTGGACATTTCAGGTAGCCAGGATATTGGACAGCAAGGTCAAAAAAAGATAGACCAAGGAAAGTTAATTGCGGGCGTACTGACCCTTGCCGCGGTCTACGATGGAAGCCAGGTGGGACTAATCTCCTATTCCGACCAACAAGAAAAATTAATCTTGCCCACCAAAGGAAGTAAGCAAGGGGTAAAAATTATTCGTGGAATTTTTGACCACGAAAACAAGAGCTTAAAAACCAATTTGAATGGGCTCTTTACCTTTGCATTGAACCTCATCAAAAAGAGAAGCATAATCATCATTATTTCTGATTTCATCGATCAGGATTACGAGCGATCCTTTAGAGCACTTGCAGAGCGCCACGATTTGGTAGCGATTCAACTGACCGACCCGCGGGAAGCTGCGCTACCGACCTTGGGAATTGTTCCCATTTTTGATAAGGAAAGAGGCAGAACTACCTGGGTAAATACTGCATTTGGAAGCTTTTCTAAAAAAATTGCAGACACCTTCACCAGTGAACGAGAACACTTGAAAGAGATCTGCAAAAAAAACCAAATCAACTACTTGGCTGTTGATTCTAGACAAGATATAGTCATCCCATTGATTGACTTATTCAAGTACCGCAATAAACGAATGAAGCGTGGGTAGAGGCATACTTTTTCTTTTCCTTCTTCTCTCAAGCCTACAACTTTCAGCGCAAAAAGTGCAGGTGAGCGGCTATTTTTCTCAAGATTCTGCCCAATTGGGTGAACGAGTAGCCTTTATATTGAAAGCAAGCTATCCCCAATCGGCTCAACTTATATTTCCCGACTCTACCTATGATTTCGCTCCATTTGTCTTCCTTGAGAAGAAAACATTTGTTTCGATGACCACAGATGGTGTCACTCAAGATAGTGCGCTGTACTTCCTGTCCAATTTTTCGCTGGAGCCCTCCTCCTATTTATCCCTACCCGTTTTTGAATTGGCACGATACGATAGCATCACCTATTTTACAAATGAGGCTGAGTTAAAGCTGAAGCTCAATCTAGATTCCATTCCAGAGCAACTGCAATTCAAAGAAAATAATGTGTACCAACCCCTAGAAAAACCATTTAATTGGTTTGTTTTTGGGGCTGTTGTTGCAGGCATTCTCCTAGGTTTAGGGATTCTTTTCTTCGTTTTTGCAGACCGAATCAAACGACTATTCCGAAAAAATAGAGAGAAAATCCGATGGATTCAATTCGAACGGAAATGGAAAAAACTATCCGAATTACTTCAGCAAAACCCCAATCAAACACTTGCAGATGAAGCAATTGGACTCTGGAAAGGGTATCTCGAACACCTCCGTTCCCAACCTATCCAGGAATGGACTTCAAGCGAAATTGCAGCCGCATTGGATGACAAAGAGGTATTTATAGCCCTTCGAAGCATTGATATAATCATTTATGCCGGTGGAGAGGGAGATACAAGTGCAGCTACCAGCTACCTATTGGAAGTTGCACGTGTCAATTACAAAGCCACCTTAAACCAAATTACCCATGAAAGAGTCAGTCGCTGAGTTTTTTTCTTGGTCTTGGTTTTTGCCGGAGACATTGCAATCCTATGAATGGGAAAACCCATTGCTGCTCAATTTACTGTGGCTGATCCCCTTGTTGATCTTGATTCGGAAGTTTATCAAGTTCCTTAAAAAACCAGTTCTTGAGCTTTCCTTACCCAAGCGACTGACCAAGGCCAATCCATGGACTTACCTAAGACTAATTCCAACAAGCTTTTTCTTTCTATTTCTAATCTTTGTGGTCATTGCCTTGGCTAGGCCGCAACGAAATAATGAGCGCGTCGAACAGTACACCGAAGGAATTGATATTTTGTTGGTCATGGATATTTCTGAATCCATGGACTTACAAGATTTTAGTCCCAATCGCCTAGAGGCAGCCAAGAAAACAGCTGTGGAATTCATCAATGGTCGATTTGGAGATCGAATTGGAATGGTGGTATTCTCAGGAGAAGCCTATTCACTCTCCCCATTGACCAACGATTACCAATTGCTGACTAGCTTGATTGAAGAGATCAATTTCTCCATGATTGAAGCCAAGGGGACTGCCATTGGTTCGGCTATCGCAGCGGGCACCAACCGCATGAAAGATAGTGAATCTCCTTCCAAGGTCATGATCCTGTTGTCCGATGGAGAAAGTAATGCGGGCAATGTAGACCCCATTTTTGCTGCGCAATTGGCTACCGCGTTTGGGATAAAAATTTATACCATCGCCGTGGGTAAAGATGGGATGGTGCCCTATGGAACTGATTTTTTTGGTAGACCACAGATGGTAGAAAGTTACTTAGACGAAAGCACTCTGAGAGAGATTTCCACCATTGGAGGTGGTCAATTTTTCAGGGCATCTGATGGAAAGGCCTTAAATCGGATTTTCGAGCAAATCGACACGCTCGAAAAAACAGAGATATTGGAAAACAGGTACAAGGAAACCGCTGATTTTTACAGAATCTATTTGTTTTGGGGAATCTTGTTTTTTGGAATTTGGATGATGCTAAAGAGTAGCTTTTTCAACAATTTCCTACTGGACTAAATCGAGGTTCCGTTCTTTTTGCCATTCAGTCAATCGAGGATCCATCACTGCAAACCAGAGTGGTGGAATGCAAGCTAAGATAATCATCGCCGAGTAGCCAGCAGGCAATTGTGGACTTGAATCGTAATGGTTCAACACCTGGTACCGTTTATGGGCAGCTGCATGGTGATCTGAATGGCGCTGCAATTGAAAAAGCAGAAAATTACTTACCAGCTGTGAAGCATTCCACGAATGAATGGGAGTTACTTTTTCATATTGTCCAGAAGGAAGTTTAGCTCGCTCCATTCCATAATGCTCCAGGTAATTTACCAGTTCAAGAAGGGAAAAGGCTAGGAAACTTTGAACAAAAAAGAAGGTAGGAACTTCCCAAACCCATCTCCCTTGCATGAAGGAGAATAGCCCAAAAAAGAATAAAACAAAGACAATTGGCAGTATTTGGAACCAGATCATTTGATTGGAAAGAGACCAAAATCCTTGTCCTTTCTTTTTGAGTCTTTCCACTTCTAGGTGCCAAGCACTCAGGTACCCTTGAGTTACGGAGCGCCACCAAAACCCGTAGAAGCTTTCGCCCTTACGACTTGTGGCTGGATCCTCTGGGGTGGCCACACGAACATGGTGTCCTCGGTTGTGCTCGATAAAAAAGTGCATGTAGCACACCGTCATCAGTAAGATTTTAGAGTAGGTCTGCTCAATTTTTTCAGTTCGATGCCCCAACTCATGAGCAACCGTAATCCCAATTCCTCCAGTAACGAGAGACATCCCTGTTGCAAAAGCGATCCAAGAAAGAATTGACATGGGTTCTGTACCTACTACATATAGGCCCCAAATAAGGATACCAAGCTGCACATACACCCATACAAAGGTGATGAGTTTGTAAAACTGTTCCTTAGTCACTCCGCTTACTTCTCCAGCTGCAACATTGGCGGTATCCTTTTGAAGGAGGTAATCCATCAACGGAACAAGTAAAAAAACGAAGATGTGGATCATCCATTGAAAAGGTCCCCCGAGATAAAATCCGATAACCAGCAAGGCTGGCAAAATCAAGGCACTGAAGAATCCTATCTTTTTCATGGCCATTAAGATAGTATTTTTAGAAGAAAACAAAAAAATGCAGGCAGTACATTGTACAAAGTACCTGCCTGCGGCAGGCAGGCCAAGTACAAGGTACGAAGTGCCTTCAGAAGCCAGCCTGCGGTAGGCAGGCCTGCAGACGCTAGAAACAAGTTTGCCCCACTTCTTCCTTCTTCAATCGGTGTTCGGCATTCGACATTAGAAAAAAGTATCAAGTAGTTAGTATCAAGTAGAAAGACTTTGTACCAAGTACAATGTACCTTCTGAAGTGCTATTTGAGTCAGCACACGAATCCCCACTTCTTCATTCTTCAATCGGTGTTCGGCATTCGACATTAAAAAGAAGCGAGAAACAAGAAGCAAGAACCGAGATATATGCTGCTCCTTATTAGCAGGAGTTTCCTAGAAGCAGAATTTAATGTCTAATTTCTTGTCTCTTGGCTCTTGGTTCTAACCGTCTTGATACTTGCTACTCTCTACTTGCTACTAAAAAAAAAAGCCCTTCGAATCACTTCGAAGGGCTTCAATAATGTGGCGGCGACCTACTCTCCCGGGTGTAACCCCAGTACCATCGGCGCTGCAGGGCTTAACTTCTCTGTTCGGGATGGGAAGAGGTGGGACCCCTGCGCTAGGCCGCCTA
>CAMCBC010000191.1 GCA_945872775.1 Spirosoma fluviale
TGGGCTTGTTCCAAGTCTTTGCGGTAGGCCAGAACAGTATGCACACTGCTCCTTTTTTCGTATTCCAAGTAGTTGATAAACGAATCAATCATGGGATGAATTTGCTACTTAAGATACGTTTAATTTTCGAATAGGTTGGTGTAAAAAATCAGAGGAGTAAACAAGGACTAAGCCATCTCTCAAAAAATACGAAGCGAATCCCATAGGGATCAAAAAAAAGCACCAGCCGAACGACTGGTGCTTTGTATATGGGGCAATTGACTATACAATTACTTCATGAATTGCTCCTGAAGCTTTTGCTTGTAAGCAGCCTTGATGACTTGATCTCTTCTTTTCACAGAAGGCTTGGTAAACGCCTGACGGGCTCTCAATTCACGAACCGCACCGGTTTTGTCAAACTTCTTCTTAAAACGTTTTAACGCCTTATCGATTGATTCGTTTTCTTTAATGTTGATTATGATCATATCTGTACACCTCCTTTCGGATTGCAAATGTACAGGTTATCTTTTTAATTCCAAGGCAAAATCAAAAATGAGCACATTAAAACAAAAAAGCCCAACAATTCTGTTGGGCTTTTCTTAAAAAGGGGACTAATAATTAGTCTACGACTTTCTCAGCCAAGACTACGATGGTATTTTGCTTTACTTCTACCACGCCACCTTCTACTTGAAGCGATTGCTTGCCTTCTGTAGTAGTGAAGGAAACAGCTCCTTTGCCCAAGGCAGATACAATGGGTGCGTGATTGGTTAGTACTTGAAATGCGCCCAAAGCCCCAGGAAAGGTAGCTTCGCTCACTTCTCCTTGGAAAACTTTCTTATCTGGCGTAACGATTTCTAAGTGCATGGCGTATTCAGTGTTCATTAATTAAACTCATCCTCCCTCGGGACTTTAAAATGCCTTCTCGAGACTGGGATGAGAAGAAATTTATTTTACTTCTGCGAGCAACTTTTCTCCTTTGGCGATGGCATCTTCGATGCTACCTACCAAGTTGAACGCTGCTTCTGGCAAATGGTCAAGCTCACCATCCATGATCATGTTGAATCCTTTGATGGTGTCTTTGATGTCTACTAGCACTCCTTTAAGACCGGTAAATTGCTCAGCTACGTGGAAAGGCTGTGATAAGAAACGCTGCACGCGACGAGCGCGGTGTACCACCTGCTTATCTTCTTCAGAAAGTTCTTCCATACCCAAGATGGCAATGATGTCCTGAAGTTCCTTGTAGCGCTGAAGAGTTTCCTTTACACGCTGTGCACAGTTGTAGTGATCGTCACCCAAAATATCTGGAGAGAGGATTCGTGAAGTAGAGTCCAAAGGATCCACGGCAGGGTAGATGCCCAATTCCGAAATCTTACGAGACAATACCGTGGTGGCATCCAAGTGCGCAAAGGTCGTTGCTGGAGCCGGGTCAGTCAAGTCATCCGCAGGTACATATACTGCCTGTACGGAGGTGATGGATCCATTTTTGGTAGAAGTGATTCGTTCCTGCATGGCACCCATTTCGGTAGCCAAGGTAGGCTGGTAACCTACGGCAGAAGGCATACGTCCAAGAAGTGCGGATACTTCAGAACCAGCCTGAGTGAATCGGAAAATGTTGTCAATAAAGAACAAAATGTCTTTTCCTTGTCCTGAACCATCGCCATCACGGTAGTATTCCGCAAGGGTAAGACCAGTCAAGGCCACACGAGCACGTGCTCCTGGAGGCTCATTCATCTGTCCAAACACGAAGGTTGCTTTGGAATCTTCCAGCTTCTTGAGGTCTACTTTGGATAGATCCCAACCGCCTTCAGTTTCCAAGCTATGGATAAAGTCATCACCGTAAGTCACGATGCCCGACTCAATCATTTCTCTTAAAAGGTCATTTCCTTCACGGGTTCTTTCTCCTACACCCGCAAATACAGACAAACCAGAGTATGCTTTCGCGATGTTGTTGATTAATTCCTGGATCAATACTGTTTTACCTACACCCGCACCACCAAAAAGTCCGATTTTACCTCCTTTAGCATAAGGCTCGATCAAGTCGATTACCTTGATGCCTGTGAAAAGTACTTCGGTAGAAGTAGAAAGGTCCTCAAATCTTGGAGCAGCTCGGTGAATTGGTAGACGCTTACCTTCAGTTACCTGAGGTAGACCGTCGATGGCTTCACCCACTACATTGAAAAGTCTACCTTTGATGCCTTCGCCAGTAGGAACAGAGATGGGCTGACCCAAATCTCGCACTTCCATGCCACGAACCATACCTTCTGAAGAATCCATTGCGATGGTTCTTACTCGGTCTTCACCTAGGTGTTGCTGCACTTCCAACACTACCTTCTGGCCGTTGTCTTTTGTGAGTTCCAGCGCGTCTAGGATGTTGGGCAGTTTTCCGCCTTCAAAGGATACGTCCACCACCGGGCCGATTACCTGAGTTATCTTGCCAATATTTGCCATTTTATTTGATGAAAGGTAAAAAGACTCTTCTTTAATTCGACCGCAAAATTAGTGAGAAAAGCCTTAAACCAAAGGATATTTGGAAAAATTAATCTGAATTGATTCAGAAAATTGTTGAGCGATTCGATTTTTTGAATTCAGCCAACAACTACTTTAGCTCCAATCGCCTTGCGAATAGAAAAGCTTTGGTCCAATAAGCGCTTTTCAGGTAATCTTCAGTCACTCCAAGTGAGGTGGAGGCATGGATAAATCGCACCTTATTTTTTTGCGCCTCTGTGACAATTCCGGTATGGGTGACCTCTTTTTTCTTTCTTCCGGTGGCAAAAAATAGGACATCACCAGGTCGAATCTTGCGTTCAGGGATTTTTTCACCCAGCTTACTTTGTTCTGCAGAGGTCCTGGGGACTTTGACCCCTACCGAAGCAAAGGAATGGTAAACCAAAGCGGAGCAGTCCATTCCTGCGCGTGTAGTGCCTCCATAGCGGTAGGGAGTACCGCGGTAGGATTTGGCGGTTTCGATAAGGGTAAATTCCGGAGAAGACTTGGCTGCCCTTCGTTTACTGCTGCAGCTGCCCAATACCAAGAGCATAAAAACACAGAGAAAAAAGGAGGTATACGAAGGAAAAGAAATTCGTTTCAAGGGAATTTGTTTAGGCCGTTTCAAGTTTACCCTTCAAATGAATCAATTCAAAAAATTATTCCAATAAAATAATTCCTACCTGATTGAGGCCCACACAATCAAGAGGGAATGTATCTTTACTTTTCTTAACCTAGTCTTCTTATTATGCAGATCCAACAGTTTTATGACGAAGGCCTAGCGCATGCTAGCTATGCCATCTTGAGTCAAGGAAAAATAGCCTTAGTCGATCCAGGAAGAAATCCACAGCTCTACAGGGACTTTGCGTCTGCAAATGCGGCACAGATTGTGGCCGTCATTGAAACTCACCCACATGCAGATTTTGTGAGTTCCCACCTGGAGTTTTACCAGAACGAGGGAGCAACTATTTATGTGTCCAAACTTGTCGGGGCTGCCTATCCCCATGTAGGATTTGACCAGGGAGACTCCTTTTCATTAGGGGAAATCACACTTCATGCCCTTCATACCCCAGGCCACTCCCCAGACTCCATCAGTATCTTGTTGAAGGATTCACAAGGAAAAGATTATGCCCTATTTTCAGGGGATACACTATTTATTGGAGATGTAGGTCGGCCTGACCTCCGTGAAAAGGCAGGTAACCTGACCGCACAGCGGGAAGAGCTTGCCCAAATGATGTACCATACTGTGCAGCAAAAATTAAAACCTTTGGCAGATGAGGTACTCGTATTTCCTGCACATGGAGCCGGTTCACTTTGCGGCAAAAATTTGAGCGATGCCCGTCAATCGAGCATTGGGGAGCAGCGGGCTAGCAACTGGGCTTTTTCGGCCCCTGATGAAGCAAACTTTGTGGACACGCTACTCCAAGGACAGCCCTACATTCCGAAGTATTTTGGATATGCGGTTGACTTGAACAAGCAAGGTGCACCTGCCTACCAGCGTTCCATTTCCCAGGTACCCATATTGCCAGAAGGAGCTACCCTTCCTGCGGCTGCTTTGGTGATCGATACACGTAAGCAGGATCAATTTGCTGCAGGTCACATTCCTGGATCGATCAACATCATGAATGGAGGCAAATTTGAAACCTGGCTCGGGTCTATCGTAGGTCCTGAGGAGCGGTTTTTCCTCGTTGCGGATACAGCCGCTGAACTTGAAATTCTAATTCACAAAATTGCTAAAATTGGCTACGAGCAGTTGATTCAAGGCGCGGTAGTTTCTCCTGCTGGGATGACCGCTACAGGAACTGCCTTTGACCTTGCTTCATTCAAAGCCAACCCAGAGCACTTTACCCTAGTGGATATTCGCAGCCGGGATGAGCAGGCTGGCACCCCAATTTTTGACAATGCAATAAACATTCCTTTGCCGGAGTTGCGGGAAAGAGTTGGAGAAATACCGGTTTCCAAGCCAATCCTAATCCATTGTGCGGGAGGCTACCGCTCGGCAGCAGGAGTAAGCATTGTAGCGAATGAGGTGAAGCAAGTACCGGTATTGGACTTTAGTGAAGCGATCAAAGATTTTCAAACAGCGGGACACTGAGTAGATTGAAATAGTCAACCGTTGACGGATTGAACACAGACCGCGGTCTAAGTTTTCAGGAACGATGCGAAAAGAAGAGTTTATCAACTTAACCATTCCACAAAAAATTAAAACC
>CAMCBC010000192.1 GCA_945872775.1 Spirosoma fluviale
ATTCGCAACCAGTTTACCGCCAACCTTTCCTCCTACCAGGCCACCAAAGAGATGCGCGTGGAACTCAACCAGTGGATGAAGGATTTCTACAGCGACATCAAAAAGGAAACCGATGCAGACATCAACAAGGCCTACATCTTTGGGGCCAAGGAAGAGGATGCGCGGAGCTACCACCTCGCAGACTTGATTCTCCAGCATGACATCAAACTCTTTTCCCTGAAGGAAGACTTGGTCATCAATGGCAAGCAATTCAAAAAAGGAAATTCCTACATCGTCCCTGCCGACCAGCCGCAGTACCGCTTGATCAAGGCCATGTTTGAAACGCGAACCACCTTCCAAGACAGCTTGTTTTACGACATTTCAGCATGGACCTACCCTATGGCTTTTGGAGTAGACTTTATGGCTTTAAATAGCCGCATCGTCAACCTAGCCAATGTCAGCCCTGTGGATAAGTCCAGCTTTGCGCAAGCCCCAGGTAAGGTGATCGGCGCTGCTGGTGCCTACCAATATGCGATGGAGTGGAGTGATTACTATGCACCCAAGGCGGCCTACCAGTTGTTGAAGGCTGGACTTTTGGTGCGTGTCGCCACCAAAGAATTTTCCACTGCAGATGGCAAAACCTTCGGAAGGGGAACCCTCCTGATTGACAAAGGGGAAAGCGGCTTGGATGCCCAGGCATTTTTCAGCAAGCTGGAAGAAGTCGCCCGATTTGCACATGTGGATATCCATGCATTGACCACGGGCTACACGCAAGGAGCCAACCTCGGTTCTACCTTTATGCTTCCTTTGAATACACCAAGCATCGCCCTTTTAGTTGATGGAGGAGTGGATAGCGGGGAAGCTGGCGAGATCTGGCACCTACTCGATCAGCGCATGCAAATGCCTGTGACCTTGCTTCCTTTGGAATCCGTGAGCAGCAGCAACTTGGATCGCTATTCCGTCATCCTGATGGCAGACGGTAGCTACGGACAGCTGGGTCAATCTGGCGCAGCAGCAATCAAAACCTGGGTGAGCAAGGGCAATACCTTGGTGGCCAAAGGGGGAGCGCTTCGTTGGTTGGCACAAAATGAAATCGGCAATTTCACATTCAGAAAGGTGGATAATGCCGAAAAAGGCTTGCAGAAAAACTATGCAGATTTTGAGAATGCTACTGGAGCCAAGCAGACCTTTGGGGCAATCTTCAAATCTACTTTGGACACCAGCCACCCAATCGGCTATGGATACCCGAGCAGCGAGCTCTTTACGTTTAGAAACGATAATTTCTTCCTAGAGCCTTCTGAAAATCCATACGCCAACCCATTGGTATACACCGCCGATCCCTTGGCTTCAGGCTACTTACACCCGAGCAATCTTCCGGGTGTGAAGCAAAGCGCAGTGATTCGCGTAGCTGGACAGGGCAGAGGTAGAATTATTGGATTTGCGGACAATCCCAACTTCCGCGCTTTCTGGTTTGGAACCAATAAGCTGTTTATGAATTCCATCTTCTTCGGTCAAGTCATTGACGGAGGAACTGCCCGTTAAACCTCTACTCCCAGCCAGACGCTGGGAGTTTTTTCTTTCCTTCGCTACTCGCCTTTGATTTTATGAAAAAAGTAACGCTTTTTCTTTTTGCTTTCCTGATGGTAGGAACTGCTCTTTTCGCGCAAGAAATGAGTTTTGAATCCTACAATCCTCCTTCCACGCTTAAGGTGCCTCAGCATCCAGTCACACGGGCAAAATTTCCCTTTATCGATATCCACAGCCATCAAGGTGGCGTCAACAAATCCAAGATCGACCAACTTCGGGGAGAGATGGACGAGCTGAATATGGCCATCATGATCAACTTGAGTGGTCGAGGATTCGGGCAAGGCAATAGCAATGCGCAGCAGGAATACATCAAGAGCATGATGCAGGAGTTTAAAACCCATGCTCCAGGACGATTCATGGTGTTTACCAATTTGAATTTTAACGGCTTTGGCACTCCGGAATGGACCGCATTGGCGGTGAAGGAGCTGGCAGAAGACGTGGCTGCTGGAGCAGTAGGACTGAAGATTTACAAGAGCTTGGGCTTGACTTCCAAGGACAATTCTGGGAAAAGAATTCCTGTGGATCATCCAGATTTGGATCCCGTTTGGGCCAAGGCGGGGGAATTGGGTATCCCGGTACTGATTCATGCTGCCGATCCTGCACAATTTTGGCAGCCCATGGATTCCACCAACGAGCGCTGGTTGGAGCTCAAACTTCATCCCAATCGACGTCGATCCGATACGGATCCTGCGCCCTTTGAACAAATTATCGCCGAGCAGCACCGCGTGTTTGCCAAACATCCAAAGACCACCTTCATCAATGCGCACATGGGTTGGATGGCCAATGACCTAGATGCTGCAGGAGCACATTTGGACAAGTACCCCAACGTGAACTACGAGATCGGAGCTATCATTGCCGAGCTAGGCCGTCAACCTCGACGGGCAAAGGAATTTTTTACGAAGTACCAGGACCGCATCCTTTTTGGAAAAGATGCCTACAACCAAGAAGAGTTTTACACCTATTTCCGGGTGCTGGAAACGGAGGATGAGTATTTCCCCTACTACAAAAAGTACCATGCCTTTTGGAGCATGTATGGCTTGGGACTACCCGATGACGTGCTGAAAAAGGTGTATTACAAAAATGCGCTAAGGATCGTTCCAGGATTGGATAAGACGCTATTTCCGGAGTAATTGTACGAAGTACCCTGCCTGCAGCAGGCAGGCAAGAAACAAGAACCGAGAAACAAGAGATTAGACTCATTGCGTAGTGGCACGTGTTTCGTGAAAAGCAAAAAAAATACGATTGAAATAGAGTAGAAATACCCGCCGCGGCGGGTCGCTTTGTGAAATATTTAATACGTATTTGAACTATTTCACCGAGCTTGCTCGGTTTATTTCTAGTGTATTTCAACCGTATTTCTACTTCGTACTTAGTAATTAGCCTGCCGCAGGCAGGTACCTCGTACAATAACTTAGAACTTCATCTTCACCCCCAACAAGAAATTCGTTCCTGCCTGCGGGTAGTAGAAGTTCTCCGTCATCAGCTCCCGACCTGTTCCTCCGGGCACAAAGTAGCTGAAGGTATAGCCGTTGGGCTCGTAGAGTTCATTGAAGAGGTTATTGATCAGCAAATTCACTTCCAAGCCTTTGAAGAATCTCGGTGTAGCGGAATAGCTGATCCGTAGGTCATTCGTGAAGAAGGCATCCAAAGACCGGGCTTCGTTGGCCGTATTATCCAAAAACTGTCGGCCTACGTACTTGCTCAGCCAGTTAAGCGAGAGATTTTTAGCCGGCTTGTACTCGATGATTGCCGAGCCCACCACATTGGGAGAAAAGGCAATGTCTGTATTGGTGTAAGTGTTGGTCTCTTGTCGAAACTCATCAACACTGTAGTCATCGATGTACTCGGTGAACTCTCGAATTTTATTTTGGCTAAGCGCAAGATTTCCTCCCAAGGTCCAGGTTTTAGAAAAAGCATAGGCGCCCTCCAACTCAATGCCTGCACGGTAAGAAGCCGCTACGTTCTCTCGGATATAGGCCCCCACATCGTTGATCTGTCCAGTGAGGATCAGCTGGTCTTTGTAACCCATGTAGTAAAAGTTGGCTGCATAGCTAAAGTCTCCAGATTTGGCACGTACACCCGCCTCCACATTGTTGAGTCGCTCCGGTCGCGGCACTTCGGTGATTGGATTGTCGATGAAGTCAGAGCGGGTCGGCTCACGGTTGGCCACAGCATAGCTCGCATACCAGGTTTGCTTTCCTCTTTCGTAGGAAAGCCCAAACTTGGGATTGAAGAAGGTATAATTCTGCTGACCGTCTATAATACGTAAATCATCATTCACTCCATAGAAAGAGTAGGAAATCCCGCGCAACTGTAGGTCTCCGAAGAGATTCAATCCCGGTTCCACTTCATAGGTGGCTTTGGTGTACACATTGCGATCGTCTTTAATCGCATTGTTGTCGTAGTAGCGATCCCGAATGTTACTTGGCCCTGCAATTCTTGCCCAAATCACCTCTCCAAAATGCCCACCATCGTAGCGATTAGCGCCTCCACCGATGATCCAATCCAATTTGCCGTCTGTAGAAACATAGTTTACCGACCCAACAAAACCATAGAAGTCATTGTCCAGCCAACGACGGCGGATAAAATCTGTGCTTTCAATCACCTGATTCCCTATCTGAACTGGGGATAGCGCATACGTGGCAAAGTCATCGTCGGCACGGAATTGTTCGTAGTATCCCCGTCCATAGGTGTAATGCAATGCCAAGTTGGTCTTCCAATTGGATCCCACTTTACCCGTGTAGATTAACTGGTAGTGATCCTGCTGGTAGTTGTCCGTTTCGTTGTCGTAGGTGTAGGAATTAAAGGTCCGGTCGGTGGTGAGTTTTGATTCGGGAAGTCCTGCCCAGCTTTGGTAGGTCTGCTCTTTTCCAGAGAAGGCGATGAGTTTGATCACGCTCTTTTCTCCGTAATAGCCCCCAGACACAAACCAGCTGCCCAGATCTGAAAAGGCCCGGTCCACAAAGCCATCGGAGGTAATCTTGGAGAGTCGAGCATCCACCGCAAAACGGTTGTTGAGAAGACCCGT
>CAMCBC010000193.1 GCA_945872775.1 Spirosoma fluviale
GCACCTGATTACGGCTCAGGAGGTTTCAAGTTTGAATCTTGACGAGGTCACAAAAACCAACCCTAACTATCTTAAAATCAAGAAGTTAGGGTTTTTTGTTTTCAAAAAGTTCTATTTTAGTGACACTCAAGCCTTCAGGGAAAGCTGAACTTACTATTGACTAGAAAATTTTGCCAAGTTCTATAAAAATATTACTTCCAAATTTCCTGTTGATTCCAGTGGTTTAAAAATCCTAGTTTATAGATTGGCATGGTTGGGTACTGAGCAAATAAGTCTAGGATTTTAATTTTTATCTGGTGGTTTGGAGTAACCTTGTTGCAGAGAAAGATTAAGGAAGAAATAATTAAGAAAGGTTTTTTCTGTTGTACCTCGTTAATTGGGAGATTTAACCAAGGCCCCTTTGGATTTCTTAGCTCCAACATTGGACGTTTTACCATGTCTCTACTCCAAAGTCGAGAGTGGTGTGCAATGATATTTCTGATATACCCTATTGCCTCTAACCAGCTCGAAAGCTCCTTGTGAAGGTTCAATCCCATTCCTTTGGCTATGGCAGCTTTCTCAGGAAGGTCGTGTTTAAGATTCTTATAGTATTTGGAAAGGGTCCCCATCGATGCAACTTCCATGATTTTCCATGATTCGGGGTAGGTATCTGGATGATTTTTTTTGTGGTTCACAATGAAGATTTCCTGGCTTCTGTCAAACTCGTTCATCAAGTTGTCTAAATGCTTAGCTAGCCATACTTGGTCAGTGAATAGTTTAAAGTCCTGGTACCAGCATGGTCCATATGCTAGGGATAAATGGTAAATCATCTGTGTCCTTAATGCGATTTCAATTCGCTCTACTGCGTCGAATAGGATAAGCCTCAGGTGTCTATCAAAATTGTAGCGATCTACAACATCCTCAAAATAGGTTTGAGGTTGAAATGTATGAATTACTCTTTCAGCCTGTAAATCCCACCAGTATCCTTTGAGGCGGTAATAACTGATATTTTGGAGAAAGTGAGGTGCGGCATCCTCATCTCGGAAAAGCATCCCCCGCGATTTGAGAAGAAAAATCTGATCTTGGACAGAAAATGCAGGTTTTGACATGATCTTTAGTTAAAAAAATGACCCGAGAGCAGATCTTACGGTATGCTACACGGGTACTGTTGAATCAAAGGTAGATTATTTGGTTGAAATTCACCAAGGACTTTAGGTGTTTTTAAAGCTAGCCTTGGATTATTTTTGGTAAAATTTAGTAGCCTAGTTATATCTTGTGGGTGCCCTAGTGGGCATCTAGTTTTTCAAATGGCTTTTTAGTAAAAAGGTACCAGACTTGTGTAGTAGAAGTAGCCTTGTGTTTCTAGAATAGAAACTTTAAACAAAAAAGCAGCCCGAAGGCTGCTTTTTGAGGTTTAGTGTCCGGCTGAAGCGGCGGGTTTGACACCGCGCTGCCAGATAAAGAAGATGATAAAGAGGACAATCAAAATCCCTGGGAAAAGCATCATTTTTTCTAGGGTAGCCTGACCTGCTGCGAGTTCAAGAGAATCTCCCGCTAGGCCAGCGGCACTCTGTACTGCTCTGGAGTCATCAATCCAGCGACCAATGATCGGTTGGAAGATTGCAGTAGAGAACATGCCTACTCCTCCGATGATGGACATTCCCAAGGCGCCGGATAGTGGCACACGCTGGGCTACAGCACCGACCATCACTGGCCAGAAGTAGCATACGCCTATGGCAAAGATCAAGGCAGCCACATAAGACATGTTGCCCGTCACAGTGCTAAACAAGAAGATACCAATCATCGTGAAGATCGCGCCTCCCAACAGTACTCCTGTCTGTCCCAAGGCTTTCACCACTGGGCCAGCAAAGAATCGGCCCACGGCCATTACTCCAGTAGTCAAGGCTAGGATCAACATGCCTGAAGCGCCACTTTGGCTCAATACGACATTGGCCCACTGCGATGGTCCAAATTCAGAGATGGCGGTCAAGGCCATTGCGAAGAATAGGAAGATAAACACAGGGCTAAACATGGCTTTCACGTTGGATCCCACTGAGGTAACTCCATCCACAGATGGCTTAGGGAAGGCTTTGCCAAAGAAGAGTACCGCATAAGCAATGGTTGGGATCATCATCACCCAAACTTGGGTTTGCCAAGCAAAACCTCCATCGGTCATGAATTTAGAGACCAAACTGCCCAGAACGATACCTCCTGGGAACCACATGTGGAAGCGGTTTAGCATCTTGTTTAGCGTGGTGCCGGAATACATGTCGGCAATCATCGGATTACAAGCAGCTTCAGTACAGCCGTTGCCGAAACCGATAAATAGGGTGGAGATCAGAAGGGTGGTGTAGCCATCTGCAAAGATGGTCATCAAAATCCCAAGGGTATGGGTTACAAATGCAATGCGCATGATGTTGGCTGGACCAACGATGTGGTAAAATAGCCCTCCAAGGATCATGGAGATTGGGAATCCCAAGAACCACATGGAGTTGATAAAGCCCAATTGCTCGGCACTTAAGCCGAATTGTTCTCCCAATTGAGGAAGGATACCTGCTCGAATAGAGAAGGAAAAGGCAGTGGTGATGAGCGCCAAACAACTTGCGTTGAAGAGTGCGCCACGGTTAATGGTCTGTGTCATACGATAGTGCTTTAGGTTGATGGGTT
This sequence comes from Spirosoma fluviale, assembly GCA_945872775.1. GTDB lineage: Bacteria > Bacteroidota > Bacteroidia > Cytophagales > Cyclobacteriaceae > Algoriphagus. The sequence continues at coordinate 2,647 of CAMCBC010000193.1, forward strand.
GCGTTAATTGACTTTTGACACATTCAAAGTAGGTAAAAAAATGAAAACAGCTATCCTGAATTCAAAAAAAATAGACAAACTTCTCCCAAAACCCTGTTTTAGAGGGAGGATAGTTAGCGAAAAAGTAGGGATTTAACGAACAAAAACCCAGTCCTGGGTACTGCTCAAGCGTTCGGCAAACTCATAGCCATCTTCCTGAAAAACCTTGAGCTGCTCTGGATCGGTGATCCTGTTTTGGATAGCATATCGAGTCATCAGTCCTCTTGCTTGCTTGGCAAAGAACCCAACTACCTGGTAGCTTCCTTCCTTGTGTTCTTTGAAATGGATGGTAATGACAGGCATCTTCAAGGTTTTTTTATCCACTGCCTTGAAGTATTCTTGAGAGGCCAAGTTGACCAGGGTCTGACCCTCGCCTGCGGCATTCAAGGCCTTGCTGATTTTGGTGCCCCAATAGTCATATAGCGAGTCTCCCTTTTTAGTTTTAAGCTTGGTACCCATCTCGAGTCGGTAGGGCTGTATCAAATCCAAAGGTTTCAATAGTCCATAGAGTCCAGAGAGGATGCGCAGGTGCTGCTGGGCAAACTCTAGATCTTCTGCCGTAAAGCTGTCTGCTTCCATCTTGGCATAGACCTCCCCTTTGAATGCCAAAATCGCTTGCTTTGAGTTGTCCGGACTGAATGTCTCCGTAAAGGTTTGGTAGCGCTCCTCATTTAGGATTGACAAAGAATCGCTGAGGTGCATCAGCTTCGAAATTTGTTTAGCAGATTTCTTTCGAAGCACCCCCACCAAGTCTTTGACTTCTGAGGTGAAGTCAGGTTGGGTATGGGCGCTGTACTCTGGATGGCTGTAATCTAGGGTTTTGGCAGGAGAAATAACAAGTAGCATGGGTTACTGAATAATCGTAATGGCCTTGGTTTCGGTTTGGGTGAGGTTCTGTTCTCTAGAAGTAAACCGCACAACGGCCACGTATGTTCCCGTAGGAACTAATTTTCCATTCACACGGCCATCCCAAGGACAGAAAGGCTGTTTGGGTTCCAAAATTTCATGTTCGCAGTAAAAAATCAACTCGCCCCAGCGGTTGTAAATGAATACGTCTACGTCATCGATGTACTCGTTGGCATACAGGATAAAATTGCGGTTTGGGTCTTCCAGTACCATCCCGCTTGGGAAGACCACCTTGAGGTTACAGTCTTCGACTACGGTAAAGGTGCCTTCCCATTCACAGCCCAGGATATCGCCCACACGAAGGGTATAGGTTCCTCCTTTTTCAGGACTAAAAGTTGCTGCATTGGAAACTTCTTTTCCATCCAAGATCCAGGAATAACTTGCGTAGGGACCTGGATCAAGGGTAGCTTTTTTCCCTTCTACGGCACAAATCAGCAGGGGCTCGGTTGGTAGTACGGGAGGAACAAGTTTGGACTTGACCACCACGACATTGGCTCTGCCGAGCTCACAGCCCACACTGCTGCGCAAGAGTACCTCATAGGTGCCTTCTTGGCTGACTTCAATCAGGTTGCTGGTGAAGGCCGGTAGCCTGGTACGCGTTCCACCCGTGACCAAAAACCACTCAAAGCTATCCACGGTGGTCAAATTCCCCTTCACCTCAATCGTGGTGGTGGGTTGATCCACGCAGAAGGGAAGGGCATCCAAACTTATTGTGAGCCTGCTGGGAAGAATCGTAGCTGTAAACGGAATTTTTTTGGTGGGGCAAAGGCCACCTGAAGCAGGCTGTACCTCTAAGGTATAGTTTCCAGATCGGCTCGGCACAAATTCCGGTCTTCTGCCTACAATAATTCCCAGGTCATCTCGCCACAGGAAGATGACATCGGCAGGGTCGGCATTCTTGAGGATTGCCTCAAAGCGTATTCCTGTTAAGCAGTCTAC
>CAMCBC010000194.1 GCA_945872775.1 Spirosoma fluviale
CGAAGGGTAGAAAGCATTTCACCAAGGAGGAACTTGGAGAAAGCATGAAAGCAATTTTGGAGAAGTATAAAGCAAAAGGCTTGGTGACACAAGCTCAAATTGATTTAATTGTGATAGATTAAAATTGAATCCATAAAAATGAAAAACGATTTAGTAAGAATTATTGAAAAAGTTGGAGGTAAAGCTCAATTCAATCTAGTTGAAGAGCAAGGAGAAAATGTTATTTCTTTTTCCAAATCAATTGATGGAAAAGAGTATACTTTCTTTTTGATTTATGCGAAAGAATCAACTATGTTAGTTGTTAATCTAATACATTCCTTTTCCACGCAATATGAAAATATGGAAGCAGATTTTTACGAGGTAATTAGTAAACTAAATGGAAATTGCATCCACGGTTACCTAGGATTTATCAAGGAAGAAAAAACGCAGATCGCCTACAAATCAAGCTACATTGGGGATTCTGTAAATTTAGAAGGTAATAAATCCTTTGAATACTTCTTCCAAGTCTCTTTTGATATGGTGGATTACTTCGATTCTCAGTTAAGTTAACTTCCAAGTGTAATCCAAAAAAAAGGGTGTATCCAATGGATCACCCTTTTTTTGGTTTTAATGCAATGGGTTCTATATATTATCAGTCAATTGTGGTATGACTACGATTTGTATCTAAAACTACCATTGGCTGTCAACCGTTGACCGTCGACCGTTAACCACTACTACCAATCACTTTTTCAATTAACTTTACCCCACTAAATTCTTGACCCCTTCCTCAGCACAGTGGTTTTCTCTAGCTTAACGTTCCTTTATTTTTTTTTACCGCTTTCCATTGTCTTCTATTTTGCATTCAAGAACGTCCGCGTTCAGAATTTTATACTCCTCCTATTTTCCTTTATTTTTTATGCTTGGGGCGAACCGGTTTGGGTCATTTTGCTGCTCTTTTCAGCCCTTTTGGACTACTTCAATGGCCTCCTGATCGACAAATTCCGAGAAAATAAGACCGTTCGGCTATTTGCCTTAGTCAACTCCATCGTCATCAACCTCGGCCTACTCGCTACCTTCAAGTATGCGGACTTCATCATTCAAAACACCAATTTCCTACTCGGCACCTCGTTTACCGAACCGAATATCCTCCTTCCAGTAGGGATCTCCTTCTACACTTTCCAAACGCTTTCCTACACCATCGATGTGTACAAAGGGGAAGTAAAAGCAGAAAAAGACCCCATTGATTTTTTGATGTTTGTCAGCTTATTCCCCCAGCTGGTCGCCGGACCCATCGTCCGCTATGCGGAAGTAGCTGCGCAAACGCGCGTTCGCCCTTTCGATTGGGCCAATGTATCCATTGGTGTGAACCGCTTTTGCCTGGGCTTATTCAAAAAGGTGGTGTTGGCGAATAGCGTGGGGATCCTCGTCGAGAAATACCTCCAAGTACAGTTCAATGACCTGTCCACCCCCGAAGCCTGGTTTGGCATCGTGCTGTATTCCCTGCAACTCTATTTTGACTTTTCGGGCTACTCGGATATGGCCATTGGCCTGGGAAGGATCTTTGGGTTTACTTTTCCCGAAAACTTTCGCCATCCCTATGCCGCCACTTCGGTTGCCAATTTTTACCAGCGTTGGCACATGACCCTCGGGCGATTTCTGAGAGATTACGTGTACATCCCGCTTGGCGGCAACAAAAAGTACCAGATCCGCAACATCCTCGTGGTCTGGTTTCTCACCGGACTTTGGCATGGTGCAAGCTGGAATTTTGTACTCTGGGGCTTATTTCTGGGGGCATTTATGGTGATCGAAAAAGTGCTCAAGAAGTACTTCGACCTCCTGCCACGGTTTGCGCTTTATGCCTACGCCTTGCTGGTAGTCAACTTTAGCCGTTCCTTCTTTTACTTCGATGATTTTGACAAGCTGGGCATTTTCCTGGGGAAACTCTTTTATTCCCCCAATCCCATCGGTGCAGGCTGGGGTACGGACCTCGCTTCCTACGCCTTCTTGTATCTAGTCGTGATCCTGTTCTGCATCCCTTGGGATGAGATCTTTCCAAAAGACAGCCGAACCAATGAAGTTGCGAGCAAGTACTACCGCGGATTTTCATTGGGGATCAACTTGCTGTTTCTCCTCCTCGCCACGGCCTTGATCGTCGACGATACCTACAATCCATTCATCTACTTTAGATTCTAAGATGCGCAAGAAATTAGAAATCGGTTTGGTATTTGGATGCCTGGTTGCGATCAGCCTGCTATTTGTGTTTGGCCCCAAGGAAAAAATCTCCCTTTCGGAAAAGCGAAGCCTTGCAACGATGCCTGCCTTGACCTGGGATTCCTACATTTCAGGCGCCTTCAGCAAAGGCATGCAGGGGTACATCAACGATCACTTTCCTTTTCGGGCCCAAGCCGTGCGCTTGACCGAAGTTTTCCGCTACAATTTGGGATTCCAACTTCAAAACCAAGAAAAGATTGTGGTGGTGGGCAATCCAAAAAAGGTCCAAACACCGGAAGACAGCAACTTGGATTCCGCTGCGCAAAAGGCCTATTTGGAGGGATTTGAAGAATTCGATGCGGGCAGCGTTTTGATTTTGAATGGGAAGATCTACACCACAAACTCTGGGGATCCAGCTACCTCACCCTATTTTGCAAAGATGCTCAATGTGTATGCAGACTCCCTGCGGGGAAAAGCGCGGGTGTTCTCAGCCGTGGCGCCCTTGTCCTCAGCCTACATTCCCCTGAGATCCTACGAGCGCTATGCCAAGCGAAACGAGGAAACCCTCCAAGCCATCCAAACGAACCTAAACCCTGGGGTCTATTTTGCGGACGTGATGGGGGAGATGAACCAACACTACAACGACTACCTCTGGTACGGAAGCGACCACCATTGGACCGGTTTGGGTGCCTACTACGGCTATGTGGCCTTTTGCAAGGCGGCAGGGATCACGCCAGTGCCGCTGTCTAGTATGGAAAAGAAAGAGCGGAAGGGGTTTTTGGGAACCCTCTACGAACTCACCCGTGATCAGTCCGTGCGGGACAATCCAGATCGAGTGGAAACTTACATTCCACCCGGCATTGAAACCAAGGCGGTCTATTACAATGCTTACGACTTCAAATATCCCCAGTTGAGCAAGGTGTTTTGCAATTCTCCCAACTACTCCACATTTATCTGTGGGGATACGCCGCTGATGAAAATTACCACCAATGTAAAAAATGGCAAAAAGATCGCCGTCGTTAAAAATTCAATGGGAAATGCGTTTGTCGTGTATTTAATTAGCCACTACGAACAAATCTATGTGGTGGACTTCCGGTATTCCAAACACAACTTGCTGAAGATCATGGAGGATGCGCAAGTGAATGACTTGGTTTTTGCCGTAGGCTTGTATGCTGCAGTATCTCGAGGGACAATTGGAATGATGCGCAACTTGGCCTATCAGAAAGATCAGGACTACGATGAAGTCTTAAAACAAGAGGAAGCCCAGCGACTATTGGATTCCATCAACGGGATTCAAGACACGGTAGTCGTTCAAAGTGAAAACTGATGTGTTTAGTATTAACCAGTAGTCGGATATGAAGCGTCGAATTGGATGGGTTATAGTATCTCTATTTTTCTCAGGCCTCTTTTCTGCGCAGGCCAGAGAGGCTCAGGATTCCATTCCCGTGATCGAGCGCCTCAAACTGGATACCAGCTATGCTTTTCTGCAATACCCCAGCCTAACCACTGCGCAAAAGCTGACGGAGCTATTCAGCAATGCAAATGAAAATCGCCTGGTGATCTTTCACTTTGGGGCCAGCCACATCCAGTCCGAGGTAGTGACGACGGAAGCAAAGTCCTACCTCCATGAAAATTTTGGCGATGCAGGTCCCGGCTTTCTATTCCCTTTTTCTGCTGCCAAAACCTACGGCAGCATCAACTACAAGAGCAGCCATGCGGGCACTTGGACCTCGGCCAAGAGTTTCCAGCTTACTCCCAAAATCCCCTTGGGTGTACGGGGGATGACGGTTGAAACCCGCGATCCCGCCGCCAGCTTTACCCTTACCTTTCCCAGTCCGCTTGCCAGAGAGGAGTACGAGCTGATTTTGTTTTTTGACAACAATACCCAAACCCCCGATTTCAAGTTAACCGTGGGGGAGAACCACTGGCAGGTAGATGATTCGCTTCGCTCCGTCCAGGCAGGCAAGAACTACCTGCGGATCCCCATTACGCAGGAGATTGGAAAGCTACAAGTTCAGTTGCTGCCCAGCGAGAAGCCGGGGAGGCTGTTTCGGTTTTATGGGATGAGTCTGGAGAAAAAGGATAAAAGTGGGGTGCTTTACCATTCCCTGGGAGTGGGAGGATCTCCTTTTGAGGCGGTGTTGAATCTAGAAAAATTGCGGGAGCAGTCCGAGATCATGCAGCCCGATCTGGTGATTTTGGATTATGGGACAAACAACATTCTCTACGAAAATAAGGTCCCAGAGAGTCTTCCCAAAAACGTCACCAAGGCCATTTCGAATCTTCGATCCATCAATCCGGAGATCTTGATTGTGTTGACTTCTACACAGG
>CAMCBC010000195.1 GCA_945872775.1 Spirosoma fluviale
TTGGCCCCAAAGATGTAGGCCTTGTTGATGTCTGCATCGGTTTCCTTTTTGATGTCGCTGTAGAAATCCTTCATCCACTGGTTGAGTTCCACGCGCATCTCTTTGGTGGCCTGGTAGGAGGAAAGGTTGGCGGTAAACTGGTTGCGAATCGTAAACGGAAAGCTGAGCATGCCATTGTCCGTTTCTTGGAGATGTCCTCTTGAGCTAGCCTGCTCAAACAAGATGCCGACAGATCCTTGTACATCCGGATAGGTAGATCCTTTGCCGTAGTAGAAGTCGTCGTAATTCTCTTGGTTGTAGTACAAGGAGCCGATTTTATCCAAGGCCTTGGCATGGTAGGTGCCAATCTTCTCGGTGAGCTCGAAGTTTTTCTTGGGCGTCAAAGGATGGACACGGGAAGGGACGCCAGGCTGAAAAAAGAAGGTGCTGTTGGAGCCCATCTCGTGGAAATCCAAGTGCACGTTAGGCAACCAACTTTGGAATACACGAACGCGATTTCTGGATTCAGGATGCTGTACAGGCAGCCAGTCACGGTTGAGGTCAAACCAGTAGTGGTTGGTGCGTCCTCGTGGCCAGGCCTCGTTGAGTTCCCGCTGAGCGGGATCCCCGTTCATGACATAGGCTTTGTGGGAGTTGACCCAGGAAGCAAAGCGGTTGAGCCCATCCGGGTTGATGGCCGGATCCAGTAGGAGGACCATGTCTTTGAGGTCTGCTTCGATTTCATTGGCGGCAGCAAAGTGGTAGGCCGCAAGGAGTGCGGCATTGGCTCCACTCGGTTCATTTCCATGAACGGAATAACCCATAAAAAGAACCACCGGCATGTTGGCAATGTTGACCGTGGCGGCAGGGTCTCGAAGTTTGGCGCGCTCTGCTTTGATCTGGTCCAGTTTGGCTAGGTTGGCAGGAGCACTGATGGTCAATAGGGTTTGCGGTCGCTTCTCGTAGGAGCGTCCTGTTTCTTCAAATTTTACCCGATCGGATGCGGCTGCTACGGCCTTCATGTACATGACCAGTTGGTCGTGAGTCACGTGCCATTCGCCTACTTCATAGCCCAGTACTTGTTTGGGGGTAGGTACCTTGGAATTGTAGGTATAGCCTTTTGGGAGGTAGTAGCTAAGGTCTTGGGCTACGGTAAATTGACTGATTAGTGCTAGCAGTAGCACTGCGATGATTTTTTTCATACGACAGATGTAAAACTTTCCCTAAAGTCCTTATTCCTGAGATTAAAAAAAACAATTTAGGACCGATGGTCAAAAAAAATCCCAAGCAGCACCAATCCGTGAATGGTTGATTTGAAAATTCAATTCGAAAATATATCCTTTAGCGCCTGCTTCAACTCTGGAAACTCAAATTCAAAACCGGCCTTCTGGATTTTTTGGCTCGACACCCGATTGCCTCCCAAGACCATGGCGGCCATTTCTCCCAAGACCAACTTCAGTGCAAAACCAGGCGCCCCAATTCCTACATAGGGTTTGCCCTTGGCAGCAGCAGCCTCTTTAGTCAATTGCTGGTTGGTGGCGGGATGAGGCCCCACGGCATTGTAAATGCCCTGAAGCGTGGTTTTTTCTAGCGCATAAATAAATAAGCGAACCAAGTCTTCCACATGGATCCAACTCATCCACTGGTCACCAGAACCCAAAGGTGCAGCCACTGGCGGCTTAAGCATTTCGGCTAAGGCCCCTCCTTGCGCATCCAAGACAATTCCAATCCGAAGGATGACACATCGAAGCGGTAAGGCTTCTATCTTTTTCACCTCTTTTTCCCAGGCCAGCACGACTTCTGCCAAAAAATCTTTTCCTGAAGGACTATTCTCATCCACCAAGGCAGCGCCGGTATCAAACCCATAAAATCCCACTGCAGACGCAGAAATAAAGGTACTCGGCTTTTGGGTTGCCTGCTGGATGGCTCGATGCAATAAGGCGGTGCTTTCAGTACGGGAGCGAAGGATGGCTTGCTTTCGTGCTGCAGTCCAGCGCTTTTCCGCTACCCCTTCACCGGCCAAATGCACCACTGCATCTGCCCATTCTAAAGCTTGCGGATCGAGTTCCTGTTTGTCCACGTCCCAGAGAAAATGGGTACGCTGCTGTGGTTTTCTGCTAAGCCAAGCTACAGCATACCCTTTACTTTCCAGCAAGGAGGTAAGTTGCTTCCCCACCAGTCCTGAGCCCCCAGTAATCAAAATGTTTTTCATGAACGCCTATTTTGTGAATAACTGATTTGCACCGCAATTGGTTGCTTGGAGGTTGAGATATGTCCTAAAAATAGGATTCTTGTACCTTGAATTCTTCCAAATCCCCTTTTCTTTGTAGCTGAAGGGATCTTAAACTCCGATTATCTTGCAGAAAAACATTCTTTTTTGGGTAGCAATTGGTGCGTGCATCGGACTCCTCTCGGGTTCGGCTTCCGCGCTTTTTTTGCTTTCCTTGGATTGGGTAAGCGAGATCCGTGATGCCCACCTTTGGCTTTTGGCATTGCTTCCACTAGCTGGATTTGGCATTGGCTACGGCTACCACCGCTACGGGTCTGGCGTAGAAAAAGGAAATAATTTGATCTTAGAGGGGATATACGGTCCTCAGCCCGCCCTTCCCTTGCGGATGGTACCTTTTGTGTTGTTCGCCACCTTGATCACCCATCTTTTTGGGGGATCGTCGGGTAGGGAAGGTACCGCAGTGCAGATGGGGGCTGCTTTGGCGGCGCAACTTGGCAAGCGCTTCGCTTGGGATGCCGCTACCGGCCGGATACTTTTGATCTGCGGGGTAGCGGGAGGCTTTGCTTCGGTGTTTGGCACGCCCTTGGCAGGAGCGGTTTTTTCGCTGGAGTGGCTTTTCCGTCGTAAAGTAGATCCAAGCACTATTTTTCCAGCCTTCTGGACTGCTTTCGTCGCACATTGGGTGTGTGAATTTCTTTGGGGAATTGGACATACTGCCTATGCGATCCCCGCCGTGGCTCCGTATACGGTTATCAATCTAGCATGGATGATTCCAGCAGGAATTGCTTTTGGACTCGCTGCTCGCCTCTTTGTGGAGGCTGGCCATGGGGTAAGTTGGGTCTTCAGCAGAACCATTGCTTATCCCCCCCTTCGCCCGTTGGTAGGTGGAATTTTAATCGCAGGAATGGTTTATTTGACGGGGGCATACACCTATGTGGGCTTGGGCATTCCTCGGATTGTGGAGGCCTTTGAGACGCCCCTGCCCTGGTATGATTTTTTGGCCAAAACTGGCCTCACGGGCTTGACCCTAGGCTCGGGATTTAAAGGAGGGGAAGTCACGCCCTTATTTTTTACAGGCGCCACACTTGGGAATGCCTTGGCATCTTGGATTCCCTTGCCCTTGGCTTTGTTGGCGGGCTGCGGATTTGTCGGCGTGTTTTCTGGAGCCACCAATACCCCTTTGGCTTGCACGCTGATGGGCATGGAATTGTTTGGCCTGGAAGCAGGAGTCTACTTGGGACTTGCTTGTGCACTTGCCTTTATTTTTAGCGGAAAAGGAAGCATTTACAGCGCCCAAGATCTGGGTTGGAAAAAATCACTGCCCTAAGTCTTACGCTAGTCTTTAATCCAAATAGTACACCCGCTTGACGCGCCCACTGATATTGGTGAGGAGCTCGTAGGGGATGGTTCCAATCCGATCGGCCAGTTCCTTGAGTGAAATCTGCTCTCCATACACGATGGCTTCGTCCCCTGCCTTGGCTTCGGGAATAGCGCTCACATCCACCATCACCATGTCCATGCAGACATTGCCGATGACGGGTGCCTTTTGTCCATGAATGAGCACATAGCCCTTGCCTTGCGAAAACCTGCGGTCGTAGCCATCTGCATAGCCAATGGCCAAGGTGGCGATTCGGCCTCCTTCGGGCAAACTCCCTTTTCTGGAATAGCCTACTGTAGTGCCCGCAGCGAGTGTTTTAACTTGGGAAATGGTGGTCTTCAAGGTGCTTACCGCCTTCAAGGAGCTGCCGTGCTTGCCGGTCACTTCCACACCATACAGTCCTATCCCCAATCGCACCAGGTCGAGTTGGTAATCGGCGTAGCGGACAATGCCCGCTGAATTGAGCGCATGGCGAATCGGGGTATAGGAAAGGATGGAGCAGATTGCCTCACTCATTTCCATAAACTGATTTAGTTGCTGTACCGAAAAATCATGATGTGCCTCTTCATCTGCCCCGACTAAGTGGGTGTATAGGCTTGCTACCTTCAATTCTGGGAAAGCAAGGAGAAGACCTTTGAGTTCCTCCACCTGTGACTGATCAAAGCCCAAGCGATTCATTCCCGTATCCAGATCCAAATGTATGGAGAGGGGACTTCCTTGGTTTGTTGCAAAATTGCCGAGTTTCTTGAAAAATTCAGGGCTGAAAACTACCGGTTCCAACTGGTACTGGTAGAGCAAGTCGAAGGATTCTTCTACGGGATTGAGCACCATAATCGGAAGCTGAATTCCCTGTTTTCGCAGGCTCACCCCTTCATCCGAATAGGCTACCGCCAGGTAATCGGCCCCCAAGGTCT
>CAMCBC010000196.1 GCA_945872775.1 Spirosoma fluviale
ATACGGTCAATGATGTCCATCCCTTTGATGATTCTTCCAAAGACCGTATAATCTCCATCCAGTCGAGGTATTCCTGCAGGATTTTGTACAATGTAAAATTGGCATCGGGCGGATAGTTTGCCGGGATTATCGTCCCTGCCTGCTCCTAAAGAACCGTACACATGTTTCAATTCTGGGTGAAACTCAGGTGCCAACAGGTATTCCGGATCAGTGAATCCAGCCGGAGTATCTGGGCATCCCCCTTGAGCGACAAAGTTTGGAATCACTCGATTGAAAGTGAGCGAATCCCAATAACCGGCTTCAGCAAGTTCAATAAAGCTTTGTTTGTGATTGGGGGTGCGCTCATCCAGTTCGATCCAAAGTTCTCCCACAGGAGTACGAATGTATCCTACCGGAATTTTATCGGTTTGGGCTATGCCCACTTTCCAAAAAAGCAGAAAAAGGCAACAGAGGAATAGTGGTTTTTTCATCGTAGAAAAGTTTACTTCCTAAACTACGGATTTCTGGTTTACATTTTATTTCCTTTTTGAGGAAAGCTAGGATTTAAAGTCCCAAACTAGGTTTTAGCTGATTCAACAGAAAGAGATTTTTTCTACTTCCTAGGAGATAAAAGCAGGTTCTAATTAAAAAATCAGAGGCCCAACTGGTTGACTACAGGATAGGCATACATGCTTAGAAATTTTTCGACCTCTAGTGGATTTTCTTGATTTACTTTTTGGGAAAGTCGCTTTTCAAAACTCGCTTTTTCTGCTGCAGTGTACTGCGATGTAAATTGACTTTTCTGATGTAGAAGATCGTGAGCAATGTAATTGCTTGGCCAGAGTTTGTATCCTTTCCATATTTCCTGATCAATCAGCTCCCCGAGTTTGCTTAGTTTTTCGTTTTGCGTAAGCTCCTCTTTTTTGAGTTGCCGGACCTCCTCCGTCATCACTTTATTGACTTGGATGTGAATACGTTTTTTGGATCCCATGATGCCGCTCAACAGCGTAATGAAGTCCTCATTTTCTCCTTTTACATAGATTTCTTCCTTTGATTTTGCAATCAATTCTGGGATTTTCAAGGAGTCGGTTGGGTCATATTCGTAAGAGATCGAAACTGGGACCAGCTGTATTTTTTCAAAAAAATTGAATGGGCTACTGCCTTTTTCGGCAAGGGTAAGCATCTTCAATACTCCCTTTTGTGTGCTGTCGTTTCCATCCTTAGTTCTCCCTTCTCGCTGTGCAGTCCATACGGATCGGTTTTCTCGAAGGAGCGATTTGTGAATAAATTGGGATGCAAGTTGGGAGCTTTCCAGTAAAGCTCTTCCACTGAGACCTCTTCGAATGGCAAAATTTCGATTTAGCCTCGATAGGACGTGAATGAAAGGCTTTTTGATCAAATTATCTCCAATGGCTGAAGTAGTCATAACTAGCCCATTTTCAAATAGGCTTGCATTGAGGAGGGAAGTATCTAGAATGATATCGCGGTGATTGGAAATAAATAAATAGGCTGTATTCTGCTCCAATTGATCGAATCCCCCAACTGTCAAACCTTCCGAACTCATTTCCAATACTTTTCGAACAGCCGGATAGATAAAGTTGATTTGAAAATCCCTTAAGGAATGCGTGTGTTTCATTCGATCCTTCCAGGACTTACCTTGGTCCTCAGGAAAGGTAAACTGCATCATGGCATCCAGCATGGGGTCGTCCACAATCTCTCGGATAGCAGCATTTACCTCTGCGTCATAAAAGGGACGGATTGAATCGAACTGGGACATGGTCTAATAGGCTTAAACTTAGCGTGTAAAGTTAGTTTAATTTTAAAAGGGATTAAAATTTGAAGGTCAAGCTTCTAGGCTAGTTTACCGCTTTAGGGATTTGGTCAAAAAGAAAAACTGTACCGGCAAGGCATCGGTCCAATAGTTCCAAGTATGTGCACCTGGTCTTTCAATGTATTCGTGTGGGATTTTCTTTTCCATCAAAAGCGAATGCATTTGACGGTTGGTCTCGATCAAAAAGTCATCAACCCCACAGTCAATGAGCACCGAGATTTTTTGGTTTTTAAGTTGATCTATTAGCCCTACCGCAGTGTAGGAACTAAATACTGGACCTTGGTAATTGATGGCTCCCAGCATTTCCTTTTGACCTTGTTTCCGCAGGTTTCGAAACTCTTCGCCAACTTTCCATAGGTCGGTATCAATGTTCATCACCCCACTCATGCTGCCTGCTGCGATAAAAAGGGTAGGGTGCTTGGCAGCTAGCGTAATGGCTCCGTGACCTCCCATGGACAAGCCGGTGATAGCCCGAGATTCTTTTTGTGCAAGTGTTCGGTAATTCTGGTCTACAAATGGGATCAATTCTTGGATCATGTAGGTTTCGTAGCGAACCGAATCCAGCAGTGGGCTATCGTAATAATAGCTTGCAGGACCTACCCCAGGGGTGACAATCAACACCTGATGTTCTTCTGCCAATTGATTCACGATCCCTTTTTCGGTTACTTTTTGGTGCCAATCTGAAAAGGCGCCAGAACCACCATGGAGCAGGTAAATAACAGGGTAGCTATTTTTTCCAGTTTCATAGCTAGATGGAAAAGTGATGGCTGCTTTCAGCGTCTTTTTCATGGATGGGCTGAATACTGAAATGGTATCCACTTTTGCTTGAGCAAAAAGCAGGGAAGGAAGCAGGAGAAGTGCAAGCAATAGGTTTTTCATGGGAGCAGGTTGAATTTGAGTGCTAGATTGGTTGTAACAGCTTGGGCAACATCAGACAAGAATCCTAGCTGAGTTTAAGGAAACCTAGTTTGAAAGGTACATTTCAAAAATAAGCAATCCCTTAGGGTATTCCGAATAAGCCTTGGATTGAAATATAGATTTTTACTATTGGTTTGATTTGAAGGATAAAGCCGTTTTTTCGAATTTGAACAAATAAGTTACCATGACATTGGCCTAATGCTTATCTTGATCAAATCATTTTTTGTTGATCCCATGAAAACACTACAACAGCTTGCCTACACACTTTTAGTTTTGGTTTTGGGTGCTCTCGTTGCTAAAGAAGGATCTTTTATTTTTGTGCCGCTGGTATGGGGTGTGTTTTTTGCATTTGCCTTGTATCCGATATCCTCATGGTTTGAGCGAAAAAGATTTCCCAGAGGACTTGCAATTTTTTTGAGTATCCTAGGCATTTCAATCTTGGCCTTTGGAATTTTTTACCTCTTGTTGAACCAAGTGTTTGGATTGATTCGTGAGATCCCCGAGATAGAAGCCAATATATCTGGGAAAATGGCACGCTATTCCAAGGAACTCAACCTCTTCTTTGGTGAGGAGTGGATTAGTTCAAATACGCTTCCTAGCCTTGACTCTTTGGTTAGTTCATTCGATTTCAACAAAACCCTTTTTGCCACTGGAAAGTCACTTACACTGATTGGGATTGTGCCTTTGTATACTTTTTTGTTGCTCTATTACAAAGACTTTTTTGCCGAATTTCTGGTGCGATTTTCCTTCAAAAACCAGCAAGCGGTACTTCATTGGGTCAATGATTCCGGACAAGTGATTCAGGATTATTTGGTGGGGATGATTCGCGTGACCGGAATCGTTGCCTTCCTGTCTGGGTTGTTTTTTTATTCCATTGGGGTTGAATTCTTTATTCTGTTTGCGGTATTCATTGCCCTGATGAATTTGATCCCCTTTGTGGGGGTTTTTCTCTCTTCCGTATTTGCTATTGCCTATGTTTTTTTGACTACGGACTCGCTGATTTATCCTTTACTCACTTTCGTGTGTTTGTGGGGAATTCAACTGTTGGAAAACAACCTGATTACCCCCATGGTGGTTGGGTCTAAGGTGAAGGTAAATGCCTTAGCTGTCCTCATCTCCATCTTAATTGGCGGTTGGCTTTGGGGGATATCTGGAATGATCTTGTTCATTCCTTTGGTGGGAATCTTGAAAATCACCCTTGAAAAAAGTGAGCAATTCAAGGCTTTCGGCTTTTTACTGAGTGACGATGTTCAAGTCAACGAGGACTCAGAAAACTTCTGGAAGATTTTGAGAAAGAGGATAGTGAAGCAAAAAAAGTAAGTCAAAAAATAAGTCGGGGTGGCAGGATTCGAACCTGGGACCTTCCCGCACCCTTGCGGGGCCCGATACCGGGCTACGCTATACCCCGAAACAAAAAAAGCCAACAAATAATTGCCGGTTTTAAGTGATTTTGATTTTAAATAAGTCGGGGTGGCAGGATTCGAACCTACGACCTCCACATCCCAAATGTGGCGCGATACCGGGCTACGCTACACCCCGAACTTTTTAATAGATTCAACTAGCCGTTGCTAATTGAGTGTTTTTTGTTTTCTTTCATTAAGGGATTCGAACCTGGGACCTTCCCGCACTGCTGCGGGACGCGATACCGGGCTACGCTACACCCCGAACTTTTTAATAGATTCAACTAGCCGTTGCTAATTGAGTGTTTTTTGTTTTCTTTCATTAAGGGATTC
>CAMCBC010000197.1 GCA_945872775.1 Spirosoma fluviale
GGATATTGGCCCATACTTGGTGAAACTGGTCCCTGCGGGTGAGTTTGAAGAATTTTTCGGGTTGTAGGGTATCCAAACTCACATTGATGGAGCGAATACCCGCTTTTTTAAGGGCCTCTAGGTACTGTGGAATCAAGATTCCATTAGTGGTCATAGTGAGTTCGACGGGAAGTCGAGCAAGTTCCTCCAAAATATGCCCAAAATCCTTTCGCACCAGGGGCTCGCCGCCAGTTAGTCGAATTTTTTTAACACCAAGGCTCACAAAAATTTCGGCCAACTTCAGGATTTCTTGGGCACTCATCAGTTTCGATTGCGGCATCCACTCCATTTCCTCCACCGGCATGCAGTAGCTGCAACGGAAATTGCAGTGGTCGGTCAATGAGATCCGCAAGTAATCGTGTACACGTCCGAAGGAATCTTGAAGCATAGTACGATGATAAGAAAAATTAGGGATTAATGGAAGGAGGACGTGGTACTATGTACTAAGTACCAAGTACGAGGTATGGATTCAAATTCGAAGTACGAAGTACGAGATACGAAATACGGGACTAAAATAATGTCGAATGCTGAACGCCGATTGATGAATGAAGAATAAGGAACCATTGAGTTGACCGGAAACCGGCCATTTAGACCCAGAGTCTTGTATTTTAACTCTCGTCTTGTGATTCTCAAACGTCTTGATACTAGCTACTTGATACTAGCTACTTTTTTAATGTCGAATGCTGAACGCCCAATTCTGAATGTTGAAGTGGTAAAACTAGTTTTTGGAAAGAATCACCCTTCCTAGCTTTGAACTTTCCTGGAAAGCAAATTTACTTCTTTTGATAGGTATTTGAAAAGAGGTACATGATACCCACGTTCCAAATAAAATCATCCCCTGGAATAGTAGATTTAATTTTTTGGTTGACAAGACCTTGAAATCCAATTGGAAATCCAGGTTTGACCACCGTGAAATTGGAGGTAATGTAGGTACCCGAAGTATCATCCACTTTGAGGTAAAATAACTGCGGATTGATGCGAAGGCTGAAGTCCCCTCCCACAGGAATATTCGACACCACGGTGTTGAGCGCCAAAAAATTGGAATTATCAGGAGGAATGGGATTGAAACCATGCCCTCTCAAATAGTAGAGACCCATGCTCAGTCGATTGGAAAACTTGTACATCGGTGCCACCTCCATCGCTAGAAATCGCTGGCTGACAAACATGGTTTTTTCTTGTCCATTGACTTTGACGATCCGCTCAGCAAAAATAAAGGCAGGATGCGCTCCTACCGTAAGGGTAAAAGGCTTGTCTTTGATAGCCTTGTAGCGACCCCAAAAAACGAAAGACCAAGGCTTTCCATCCATTCCAAAACGAAGCATGGGGTCAAAGGAAAAACGCTCTCCGCTCAAGCTCAAATCAAACAAGAGGGCTGGTCTGCCTAAAGTGAAGGAAGGGATAATGGATACCCCATTGTTGGTTGCTGTAATCACTCCCCCAATCTGCTTGGAACCCGATTCCTGTGCTTGCACTTGCATGGCGAATAGCGTCAGGGTGGTAATAAGTAGAAGTTTGGGTAAAAAAGGAATCGGATTCGTAGAAGGCAAGTAGGTAGCTAGGCGAGGCATGAGTAGAAACAGATCGATTGGACAACAAAATTGGGATTAATATCTCAAAATCTATCTCCACTTATCAAATGAAAACTGAACTAATTCAAACAAATAGCGGTGGACTGAGGTAGACAAACTGGTCTTGAACAACAAAAATAAAGAAGACAATCCTCCACAACTTGGTTGATTTAGGCTACTTTTTGTTTGAAAAGCATCGATTTGCACTAAAAAACCTAGTCAACTTTACAAAAACAGTTGGTAAATGCCTGTACTTAGGTTTTTAGTGTTCGATACACGCATCAACAACCTAAAAGAAAGTGTTGAAAAATGATCTTAATTTTTACTAAATTTAAGTTTGTCCAACAGGAAATTATCCTTTCGCCAATCTACTTCCCATGGCCCAATTCACTCTTCAAATCAACGGTACCTCCCGACAGGTGGAGGTAGACCCCAACACCCCCCTACTCTGGGTACTGCGTGACCACCTTCAGTTGGTGGGCACCAAATTCGGTTGTGGTATGGCCCAGTGCGGCGCATGCACCATCCACTTGGATGGCACAGCAGCCCGGTCCTGCTCCTTGCCTGTATCGAGTGTCGGCACTTCAGCCATCACCACCATCGAAGGGCTGTCCGAAAATGGAGACCATCCGGTTCAACAGGCCTGGATCGAACACGATGTGCCGCAATGTGGGTATTGCCAAGCAGGTCAGATCATGACTGCAGCAGCTTTCTTGAAAGAAAATCCTTCACCTTCGGAAGAAGAAATTGAAGCAGCCATGAACGGCAACATTTGTCGGTGTGGCACCTACCTAAGAATCAAAGCAGCAGTAAAAACAGCCTCCCAAAACAGCTAACGAAGAAGCCATGTCCACCTTAGATAAAAAATTAGACCGCCGGTCATTTTTAAAAGTCTCCGCTCTCGCAGGGGGAGGTATGCTACTCAGCTTCAGTTGGCTGGCAGGCTGCAAACCTACTCCAGAACAGGCATTGACCTTGCCCAAGGAATGGTTTGAACTCAATAGCTACATCAAGATTGGAGAAAATGGGGTTGTCACCCTGTATTCGGCTAATCCAGAATTTGGCTCCAACGTCAAAACTTCCATGCCCATGATCCTGGCTGAAGAGCTAGGTGTAGACTGGAAAATGGTACTTGTGGAACAGGCCGATTTTTGGCCTGAACGCTTCCAACGGCAATTTACGGGAGGTAGCCAAGGCATCCGCCAAGGTTGGACTCCGCTTCGAACAGCCGGAGCCACTGCACGACAGCTCCTAATCAATGCTGCAGCACAAACCTGGAAGGTATCAGCCGCAGAAATTACAGCTACGGAAGGCCAGTTGGAACACAAGGCTTCTGGAAAAAAAGCAGGCTACGGAGAACTAGCTTCCTTAGCTGCTACCCTACCCGTACCAGAGGAAGTTGCACTCAAAGACCCGAAGGATTTTACACTCATTGGAACATCCAAAAAGAATGTAGATCTAGAAAAAATCATCACCGGCACCCCGCTTTTTGGGATCGATTACCAAGTAGAGGGGATGAAGTATGCTGCCATCGTGCACCCTCCCGCTTTTGGGATGAAACTCGCCTCTTTTGATGCCTCATCCGTAAATTCCTTGCCTGGTATCCTGGATGTATTTTCAATTCAGCTATTTAAGGACGAGTACGTACGCAACTTTTTTGACACCGCTACCTTTCCGGAGTTGGTTGCCATCGTGGGTAATTCCACTTGGGAAGTCTTACAAGCCAAAAAATCACTCAAGGCTACTTGGGAAAAGTCACCAGAATCAAGCTTCTCCATGACAGGATTTGGAGGAAACCCTTCAAAAGTCAAGGTTCCCGCAGGACTAGAAAGTACGGAGATTCATTTGGCTAAAATGGCCGAATTCACCAGTAAACCAGGTAATGTTCTCCGCAGAGATGGGGATCCAGAAGGAGCATTTAAGAAAGCCGCCAAAATCCTTGAAAAAACCTACATCGCTCCATTTCTAGCACACAATACCATGGAGCCAGTCAACTGCTTCGCGCATGTGACAGCGGACAAAGCAGAAATCTATGGACCTACTCAAGCCCCAGAGTTTATTATTGGCACGATTGCTTCTGCAATCGGACTTCCCAAAGAGAAAATCAGCATTAAACTTGCTCGTATGGGCGGTGGATTTGGATTGAGAGCTTACAGCCACCACATGGTCGAAGCAGCCTTGATTTCGCAAAAGGCAGGAGTCCCTATCAAAATGGTGTACAGCCGAGAAGATGACATGACCTATGGAATCTATCGCCCTAGCTATTCAGCTACTTATCGAGCTGCTTTGGATGAAAATAATCAGTTGCTAGCCCTCCATGTGAAGGCGGGTGGAGTCCCCGAAACCCCCATTCATGCCAATCGCTTTCCCGCAGGGGCAATCGACAACTACCTGGCGGAAGGCTGGCAGATTGAATCCAACATCACCATCGGGGCCTTCCGTGCCCCCCGTTCCAACTTTATTGCAGCTGCTGAACAGAGTTTCTTGGATGAACTGGCCGAAGTGATGGGCAAGGATCCTATTGCTTTCCGATTGGAGTTGCTCAAGCGGGCCGAAACCAACCCGGTAGGTAAGAATAACGATTACGATGCGAAGCGCTATGCTGGGGTGTTGGAACTCGTCAAAGAAAAATCCAAATGGGGCAGTCCTGCAGCAGGAGTACATCGAGGGGTTGCTGCCTATTTCTGCCACAATTCCTATGTAGCCGAAGTGGTTGATGTGGTCATCAAGGACTCCAAACCTGTGGTCGAAAAAGTAGTTGCCGCAGTGGATTGTGGAATTGTAGTCAACCGAGATTCAGCCA
>CAMCBC010000198.1 GCA_945872775.1 Spirosoma fluviale
GAAGATTTTTCCAAATTGGAAGGTCTGGTCTCCGAAATTGAACTTCAAATGGGTTCATTGCGGGCTGAATTGGAGCAGATAACGGACTACAACGAATCCCTCCTCCAAAAACGAGATTCCATCCTGGGTACTCCTTTTTCTTCCAAATACTCGATGGAGGGCGCCTTTTCGACCAATCTACCTGGGCAGGATCCTGCCTTGAGCACCTTGGTGATTCTCAATTCCAGTTCAGACCGAAAGAAGGCGGAAGAATTGCTTCGGCTTACCTATTCCATGGACAGCGTATTTGCTGGGTTCATGCAAAAAAATCCAAAGGCAATCCAGATCTACTCCAATTCTTCCGTTGGGGCTAGCCGCATTTATCCGGCTTTTGATGCCAAAAATATAGTAGATCCAAATGTGGTTGTAACCGATTTCAATTTTTACTACGAAGCAGATTTGAAAAATAATCCTTCCAAAGGCACTGTGTGGATTCCCGAGCCCTATGTAGATCCGGCAGGCAAGGGATGGATTTTTTCGTTGGTCCGTCCGGTGTATGCAGGGGAGGAGCTTTCGGCTGTGATTGGCATAGACTTGAGTATTGGGGATGCCATCGACAGTTATTTGGATGCTGTGGATGGGTATTTTGTGTTGGTCAATGGCAATGGAGATATCATTGGAGGTAAATCTGAAGCCATCGAATTATTGGGGATGCCTTTGCTAAAAAACCATGTGTATCGAGAAACGATACAGATGGATAACTTTAGAGGTGCAGATTTTAACCTTTCACGAAGCAAGAATGGGGAAGTTCGGCAGATGGCTCAAGCGATCTTGGTCGACAAAAACACCCATTTTGATTTTGTTCAGGATGCCCGAATGTCACGTGTCTTGGGACATGCTTTTTCTCAAGTAGATTGGTACCTGTTGGAAATTATGCTACCTAAATAAGCATGAAAAAGAATTTTTCTGATCGAGGCTTTAAAATTTCCCTGATTCTTGGGGTTTTGCTGATCCTCCTCATCTTGCTGGTGGGGGTCAGCTTTTTTGGCGCCATTTATTCCGCACAAGTGGATCGACGGAAGGATTTTTTAGGGCAGCAGACGGATCTGGCAGGTAGGGGTTTAGAAAATGAATTGGATCGCTTTGAAGAAGAGTCCAAGGTATTTTTATCCGAATTAGAGGAGCATGAATCCAAGGGTAGGCAGGATGAAGTGGGTAAACTAACCCGAAAAATGCTGACTTCCTTTCCACGTCTAGTGGACACCTTGTGGGTCGTAGATCCGCAACAGGTAATTACCCAGTATGTGTATACCAAGCGGAATGATTTTATCCAAACTCCGGTGAATCATTTCCCATTGGATTCACTGAAGCCACAATTGCTGGTAGAAGGAAAAATGGGGCATCGGATTCTTTTTTCGACTACCCTCGCTGGGTTTGCACAAGAGTATCTCGAGAATTTTTACCAGGTGCCCAATGGAGGTAGTTTTTTGTATTTGGACGGCAAATTGATTGACATTGGGTCTCCCAGTCTTCCTCGCCTCAAAGAAGTGGAGATTGCCGAATTTGATGGAATCAAAAAAGAGATGTACCAAGGCGTCAAGGGTTTGCACCCGGTCACTTGGCAACAAGAGGGAGAGGCAGTAAATGGCGTATTATCACAATACCCCCTTTCCTTTGGTGACTTGGTGCATCACATGGGCTTGGTGATTGTATTGCCCTTGGATGACCTTCGTTCGGGATTCTACCAAACCTATTTTTTATTGTTTGTAGGCATGATCGTGATTATGGTCATTCTCTTGTCCATATTCGTGATTTCTGTTAAAAATTACTTGGAGTATACCAAGACAAGAGAGAAGCAATACAAGGAGGTGACGGAACTCTTTGATCAGCAAAATATGCTCCTCAAGGAATTGCATGGCTTTGTGTTTTTCCATAATTACAAGGGAGAGATAATTCGAGCCAGTGATGAAGTGGAAGAAGTCTTGGGCTATACCAAGCAGGAATTCATGAAGGCCTTCAACGATAGCTCTACCGTTCCCTTGGTTTTGCAGGTTAGGAGGGAGATTAAGAAGGCCTATGTGGAGAAAAAAGAATATTTGGATTTGGAATATGATGTTTTTCGAAAAGATGGTAGAAAAATACGGATCCGGATTTTTGAAAAAATCATTCTAGATAAGCAGGGTCTTTTTGACATTGGACTTGGGATTTGCACCGACATCTCTCAATCCTACCAGGCTAAAATGGAACTTGTCCAAAGTGAGAATAGACTTCGATCGCTGATCAATAACCTTCCTGATAAAATTTTTATCTACGACAACGCTGGTAGAATTCTAGATTTCCATGTGCAAACGCACGATGATTTACATGGCGCTTCTCAGGAGTTGATAGGGAAAACACTGGAAGAAAGCGTTCCTTCGGATCAAGCGCCTGCCGTGGAGGTTGCATTTGCTGAGGCAAGAAGCAGCGGAACGCTTCAAACTGCGAATGTCAGTAGGATGGATGCAGACTCGGGTGAAAAGCGCTACTTCGAGATACGATTTTTCCCTTTGGATGCCCAACAGATGATTTCTATTTCCAAGGACATCACGAGTCAGAAGATTTGGGAGAAAGGTCTCCTTGAGTCCATGCGAGCAGCAGACCAGGCCAATCGATCTAAATCGGAATTTTTGGCCAACATGTCCCATGAAATCCGAACTCCACTGAACGGACTACTTGGCATCATTGACCTGCTCGAAAGCACCCAGTTGGATCAGGTACAATTGCAGTACTTGGAGATTATCAAAAATTCCGGTAGCTCCTTGCTGAGTATCATTCGGGATATTTTGGATTACTCCAAGATTGAGGCGGGCAAGGTAGATATTCATCCGCGCACCTTTGCTCCGGTACCTGAGGTGCAGACGCAACTTGAGATTATGGGTGCTTTGGCACAAAAGAAAGGCATTTTACTGCAGTTGCAACAGGAAATAGGTCCTCACCTGGTGGTGGAAGCCGATCGCGACAAAATCAACCAAATCCTATTGAACTTAGTGGGCAATGCGCTCAAGTTTACTCCCGATGGAGGGGAGGTAAACGTGACCCTCAGCCAGGAGTCGCTTACGGAAGAGTTGCTCATGCTGCATTACAGCGTGTCTGATACGGGAATAGGCATTTCTCAAGAAAATTTACTTCGGTTGACCAAACCATTTTTCCAAGTGGAGAGCTCTGCTAACCGATCCTACCAAGGCACCGGTTTGGGTTTGGCTATTGCCAAGAAGATGGTTGAACTTTTGGGAGGTGAACTGGAGGTAAGTAGCGAGCCTGGAAAGGGTGCCACTTTTCGATTTTCAGTATTGGCCAAGCGCATGCTTGCGCAACACAAAGTTGAACCCAAGGAAGTGTTTTCGGTGGAGTTCAAACGAGATTTGGGAGAAACATTTCCACTCCGAATTCTGATTGCAGAAGACAACGAATTGAATCTTCAATTGATGGGGCTGATGTTTCAGCAACTGGGTTTTGCCTTTGAGGTGGCGAAGAATGGGCAAGAAGCAGTAGATAAAGTGCGGGAGCAGGAGTTTGATTTGGTCTTTATGGATGTGCAGATGCCGGTAATGAATGGGATGGAGGCAACGGAGGAGATTCGAAAAATTCCGGGTAAAGAGTCCCTTGTCATCATTGGTCTATCTGCAAATGCCTTTGAGGATGATCAGAATAAGGCCCTGGAGGTAGGGATGAACGATTACTTGACCAAACCCCTACGCTTGGCGGTGCTTGCAGAAAAATTGGAGCACTATTACCAGAAGTTGAAGGTTCAGGCAAAGAGTGATCGCTAACAGTTAACAGTCCACCGTCCACAGCAAACTTTCTTGAACTTCATGGATTGTTTTTGATAAGTAAACTTTAGGAATGATTAAGTAAAAATCCCCCAAGGAGTGATTCCACTTCCTGGGGGATTTTTACTAATGAGGAACGCTGAGTGTTGTAAGTTGACGTAGAAAGGGAATTCGAGAATCATTCGAATCTCGTTTTACCATGAATATGTCTTGTTTCTTGTATCTCGGCTCTCGCTTCTATTCAATTTACAAGGCTGTTTCCAAATCAAACTCTTCCAAATAATCCGCTACGCGTCGTACAAACATGCCTCCCAGAGATCCATCTACCACGCGGTGGTCGTAGGAGTGGGAAAGGAACATTTTGTGTCGGATAGCGATCACATCTCCCGTAGGCGTTTCCACTACGGCTGGTTTTTTGACGATGGCGCCGATGGCCAAGATCGCGACTTGCGGCTGTGGGATGATTGGGGTTCCCATGATATTCCCGAAGGAACCCACATTCGATACAGTATAGGTACCGCCGGTGACATCGTCAGCAGTCAACTTGTTGTTGCGTGCACGATTGGCTAGGTCATTGACCTTTTTAGAAATCCCCACAATATTGAGTTGATCGGCATTCTT
>CAMCBC010000199.1 GCA_945872775.1 Spirosoma fluviale
ATAATCTCTTCTGCAGCTCTACCACCTAAGGTCATGCACATCTCGTCAATCATCTGCTCGGTTTGGTAAAGAAACTGCTCCTTAGGTAAGTACTGGGCATAGCCAAGCGCTGCAATTCCTCTAGGAACGATGGACACTTTAACCAATGGATCTGCATGCTCCAGGAACCAGCCCGCTACTGCGTGGCCGGCCTCGTGGTAGGCCACTATTTTTTTCTCTTCTGGAGAGATAATTTTTGTTTTCTTTTCCAATCCACCAATCACTCGGTCAATGGCATCTTGGAAATCCTGCATGTCTACGGCTTCCTTATTTTTTCGCGCAGCAATCAAAGCTGCTTCGTTGCAGACGTTGGCGATTTCAGCACCAGCAAAGCCTGGGGTTTGTGCAGACAATTTCTTTGGATCTACTTCCGTATTGGTTTTGATGTGCTTCAAGTGAACTTTGAAGATGGCTTCTCTACCTACGATATCTGGTTTGTCGATGGAGATCTGTCGATCAAATCGTCCCGCACGAAGCAAGGCGCTATCCAATACATCTGGACGGTTGGTAGCAGCCAAAACAATCACACCCGAATCGGTCCCGAAACCATCCATCTCCACCAATAGGGAGTTGAGCGTATTCTCTCGTTCGTCGTTGGAGCCCGGCATCTGGCCTTTGCCTCTAGATCTACCGATGGCGTCGATTTCATCGATGAAAATGATACATGGAGCCTTCTCTTTTGCCTGCTTGAATAGGTCACGCACACGAGCAGCACCCACACCCACAAACATTTCTACGAAATCAGAACCTGAAAGTGTAAAGAAGGGAACTCCTGCTTCCCCAGCAACGGCCTTGGCAAGCAAGGTTTTTCCAGTACCTGGAGGGCCTACAAGCAAAGCTCCTTTAGGAATCTTGCCACCCAGCTTGGTGAATTTGGATGGGTTCTTCAAAAATTCTACGATTTCTTGAATCTCTACTTTGGCTTCATCTAGGCCTGCCACATTGTCAAATGTGATTTTGACTTTGTTGTCGGCATCAAAAAGTTGGGCCTTGGATTTGCCTACATTGAAAATCTGACCTCCTGGACCTGCACCTCCAGACATGCGGCGCATCATAAACCAGAAGAGCACAAACAACAAGATCATGAAACCAAAGCTTCCAAAATAGTTGCTCCAGTTTTCCTCATTGGTGACGGAGAAACCTATTTTTTCTGAGCCAGGAGGCATTTTTTCTTCAAGTGCTTGGAAGTCAGCTTGAAACTTGTCTGCGGTAGTTACTTGAAGCGAATAATGAGGACCTTCCGGATTAAAGAAGGTGGAATTTGCCTCCAACTCAGTTTTGTATTTGGCATTTTGGAGGGCAGCCGCTTTGAGCGTGACATCCACACGGTTCATGTTTCGAACAATGACCACCTTGGATACATCCCCAGCGGTATAAATATCCTCAAAACGCTTTTGAGTGATGTCTAATACCACACCGCGTTGTTGAATCCAGGTAAGTCCCAAAAGCACTGCTACTGCAGCTACAATGAGCCAGAGTTGAAAATTTGGTTTTTGAGGCACCTTTGGAGTGAAATTTTTATTCTTGTTTTTGTCGCTCATCGCTAGTTATGGGGTACTTGTGTATATGCTAAAACAGATTTACTTCTCGAAAGTTCATTGAAATAATTAAGAAATGCGGGTGGTCTTTGCGTCGCCCCACAAATCTTCGAGACCGTAGTATTCTCTTTTGTCCGAAAGAAAAATATGGGCAACCACATTTACATAATCCATCAAAATCCATTGTCCATTGGATCTCCCCTCCACTTTCCACGCTGGAGATTCGCCAGCTTTGTACACTTGCTCCTCGATAGACTTGGAAATTGCATCCAGTTGGGTATCCGAATTGCCCGAACAAATCACAAAAAAATCGGTCACGGTATCTTTTACTGACCTGAGATCCATCACCAAAATGTCGGAAGCCTTTTTTTCTTCCATTCCTTTGGCAATGACCTTACTCAGCTGTTGTGCTGTCATAGAATTGATTTAAAGAGAGTCTTCGGTACCTTTGTATTTCGAAGTATAGACGAATGTATAAAATTCTTGCCAACACCCTTTTTTTAGGTAAAGATATTCATTTTCTGCCAGACTGTCATTCCACCAATGACATAGCCCTACAGGCTTTACGCCAAAGCAAGGCAGCTGAGGGGAGTATTTTTATTACCAACCACCAGACGCGCGGCAAGGGGCAGCGTGGCAATTCCTGGGAAACCAGGCCTGGAGAGAACTTGACTTTTTCGCTGGTGCTCCAACCTAGGTTTTTGGATTTGAGTGAACAGTTTGTACTCAACATGGCTATATCCAATGCCATACGCAGGTGCATTCAAGAGTACATTCCTGGGCTGATGGTCAAATGGCCCAATGACCTGGTCGTTCCTGGTTTTGGGAAATTAGGAGGAATCTTGATCGAAAATCTAGTAGGCAGTAGCGGTTGGGACTATGCAGTAGTGGGCATAGGGCTTAATGTCAATCAAAACCAATTTGCCAGCCCCAAGGCAACTTCCCTTTCCAAGGTAACTGCCAATACATATCCCTTGGAGGAGCTATTTAAACTCTTAATTGTGCACTTGGAGCAAGGGTATCTTGCACTTAAAAAAGGTAAACATGCCGAAATCAAGGCGGAATACCTGCGTCACTTGTACTTGTTTGAGCAGCAGGCCTTGTTTACGGTGGGTGAAGAATCCTTGGCTGGCAAAATTATAGGCCTTTCGGAGTCAGGTAATCTCCTACTGGAACTGACCAATGGCCAACAAAGGAGTTTTGGCATCAAAGAGATTGCCTTTCCGAATTTTTGAATCTGCTTCTGATTGCCAATTTTATCCAATACCTTTGCGGGGCCAAAAGGTGAACCTGCCAGCAGCTTCAGGCACTTAACAATTAACGACTTAACATATTTAACCTGCCTTCGGCAGGCAAGCTTTAAAATTTAATATACTCTATGTCCACTTCCAATTACATCCCCTTCAAAGTCAAAGACATCTCCCTAGCGGAGTGGGGAAGAAAAGAAATTCGTTTGGCGGAAGCCGAAATGCCAGGATTGATGGCCCTTCGTGCCGAATTCGGCCCTTCACAGCCCCTCAAAGGTGCGCGCGTGGCCGGCTGTCTTCACATGACCATCCAAACAGCCGTACTGATCGAAACTTTGGTTGCCCTTGGCGCTGAGGTAACTTGGTCTTCTTGCAACATTTTCTCTACTCAGGATCATGCCGCTGCGGCTATCGCTGCTGCTGGCATCCAGGTGTATGCTTGGAAGGGACAAACTGCCGAGGAATTTGACTGGTGCATTGAGCAAACGCTATTTTTCGGCGAAGGCCAGCAGCCACTCAACATGATCCTAGACGATGGTGGTGACTTGACCAACATGGTGCTAGACCAATACCCTGACTTAGTGGCAGGTATCCGTGGTCTTTCTGAGGAAACTACTACTGGTGTACACCGCCTATACGAGCGCATGAAAAATGGTACGCTTCCAATGCCTGCAATCAACGTAAATGACTCGGTGACCAAATCCAAGTTTGACAACAAGTACGGTTGCAAGGAATCTTTGGTAGATGCGATCCGTCGTGCGACTGACGTGATGATGGCGGGTAAAGTAGCTGTAGTAGCAGGATACGGTGACGTAGGAAAAGGATCTGCTGCCTCCCTTCGTGGTGCAGGTGCACGCGTGATCGTAACCGAAATCGACCCAATCTGTGCGCTTCAGGCTGCCATGGATGGCTTTGCTGTACGTAAGATGGCTGATGCGATCAAAGAAGCAGACATCGTAGTAACAGCTACTGGTAACAAAGACATCATCACCGGCGAATATTTCAAGGGGATGAAGGACAAGGCGATTGTGTGTAATATTGGCCACTTTGACAACGAGATCGACATGGCTTGGTTGAATGCCCACTATGGCCACACCAAGAACGTGATCAAACCACAGGTGGACTTGTACGAGGTGGATGGCAAGGAAATCATCGTGTTGGCTGAAGGCCGATTGGTGAACTTGGGTTGCGCTACGGGCCACCCATCTTTTGTGATGTCCAACTCCTTTACCAACCAGACCTTGGCACAGCTAGAGTTGTGGGCAAATTACAAGAGCTACACGCCTGGTGTATATGTACTTCCAAAGCATTTGGATGAGAAGGTTGCCTTCTTGCACCTGGCCAAGTTGGGCGTACAACTCGACACCCTTTCTGAAGACCAAGCGCAGTACATGGGCGTGGCGGTGAAGGGGCCGTTCAAGCCGGAGTACTATAGATATTAAAGGCGGAGCCTTTAATAGTGTTAACGTTGTTAAGTGTTAAAAGATCAGCCGAAGGCTGATCGTTAAGGTGATCCATTTATGGTTCCTT
>CAMCBC010000200.1 GCA_945872775.1 Spirosoma fluviale
TGGTTTGGTGGAACAGTTTCTGTGAAGAATGCATTGATCTGGAACTCTGGTGATGATGCAGTTGATACTGACCAGGCATGGGCAGGTACTTTGGATAACTTTATTGTCATCTCTGGTATCAACACTGACCACGCACTTGAAATCGACGGTCCAGAAGGCGCATACAATGCAGCTCATACTGTAAAGAATGGTTCTATCAAAGGTCACCCAGCTACTGAGATGGGAGATTTCAGATCTAAGGCAAGAGGAACATTCGAAAACTTGTACTTCTTCAACTTCCCTGCTCCTGCTGATACCTACAACGGTGTAGCCAACGCAGGTAGAGGTGACTTCGGTCTTGATACAGCTACACTACCTAACTTCACTGGAACAACTGGTCCTCTTGTCTTCAATAAATTGGAAGCAACGCTTAAGACAGGTGTAACCTTGGCAACTGCTTTCCGCAATGGAACAGACGTTTATGCTTCTGAAGTAGCTTTGAAAGCAAACACTGTTGGTGCAACCAAAGCAGCATTTGCAGGTTGGACTTGGGCTGACAAAAGAGGTCAACTAGCTGATTTCAAATAATTAACAGTTTTTTAAAGGAAAGGAGGGTCTTGCAAGGTTCCCTCCTTTCCTTTTTTTACTTTCTAAGTGTCTATCCTTTACGCTGTATGAATAAGAAAACACATAAGTTACCCATGAAACAACTGGCCGCTTTACTCCTAATTATTTCATTTCAATTTATTTCAGGTTTTGCTTTTGCCCAAAATGGCACCATCCGTGGCGCCATTTTTGATGAATCTACCGGGGAGCCACTCTATGGGGTTTCGGTATTGGTTAAAGAAACCTCCACAGGTGCAGTGTCTGATTTTGATGGAAAATTTGAGATTCAGGTAGCCCCTGGTTCTTATACCCTTCAGATTTCCTACATCTCTTTTTCTACTGTCAATTTGACTGAGGTAATCGTAGAAGCTGGTAAAGTAAATGTGCTTTCCGATGTGCTTATGAAGACCGAAGAGTCGGAATTGGAGACAGTAACGGTATCTGCGGCAGCCATCCGAACCACGGAATCTGCCTTGATGTCTGTAAAGCGAAATGCCCCCAATTTGTTGGATGGTATCTCTGCAAGCACCTTCCGCCAAATTGGTGATGGAGATGCTGCATCAGCTGTAAAGCGCGTTACGGGTGTCTCCATTGAAGGTGGTAAATATGTGTACGTACGTGGTCTAGGAGATCGCTACACCAAAACAGTTTTGAACGGAGTTGATATTCCTGGATTGGATCCAGATCGAAATACCATCCAAATGGATATTTTTCCAACCAATGTGATTGACAACATTGTGGTATCCAAATCTTTTACGGCTGAGTTACCTGCAGATTTCACAGGTGGAGTCGTAGACATTGAAACCAAAGACTTTCCGGAGGAAAAAACCTTCCGATTAAATTTTTCGGGAGGAGTAAATCCTTCCATGCACTTCAACAAAAATTACCTGGCCTACGAAGGTGGAAAAACCGACTGGTTGGGATACGATGACGGTACCCGAAAGAGTCCAACTGCCGGAAGAACTGACATTCCTCAGTTTGGGGACGTGATTGGTAATCCAAATGGAGCTAAAGGTCAGGAATATCAAACGCTCTTAAGAGGATTTAATAAGACTTTGGGTGCTACCAAGCAGCCATCTTTCATGGATTATGGATTGAGTCTTTCTTTTGGTAACCAAATCGCAAGACCAAAGGTTACCTGGGGATACAATGCAGCCTTGACCTACAAAAACGACACGGAGTTTTACCAGGATGCCCAGTTCAACTTGTTTGCAAAACCTATCGAGGCTAACAAGAATGAGTTGGAAGTGCTTCAAATTCAGAAAGGAGATTATGGGGTAAATAGCGTGCTTCTTGGAGGCTTAGCTGGTATTGCCATGAAAACAAAGAGCTCCAAGTTCAAACTCAATTTTCTTCATTTACAAAATGGAGAGTCTAAATCAGGTATTTTCGACTACGAAAGCTCTAACTTGGGAACTAACTTTCAGGCCAAGCAGTACAACCTAGAATACAGTCAACGTGGACTAACCAGCATCTTGCTTTCTGGAAATCACTTTATTAAAGGGAATGCTTGGGAAATCAACTGGAAGTTGGCGCCAACCCGCTCTTCTATCGAAGACCCAGACATCCGTTTTACCCGATTTAGACTGCCAAACAATACCATCTCTCCAGAAGTAGGGTTACCTGCACGTATTTGGAGAAATTTGCAAGAAAATAACTTGGTAGGCAAGTTGGACCTTACCAAAAATATGAGTCTTTGGAACCAAGATGCCAAGTTTAAATTTGGTGGTTCCTACACCTTCAAAGAGCGAGATTTTGAAATCCAATCTTTTCAATTTGCGACTGGAAACACCCCGCTAGACGGAAATCCTAACAATGTCTTAAAGGAAAGCAACCTATTCTCCTCAACGAATAGAAATGGGGTTCGTTTCAACCCAGATTTTATTCCAAACAACCCGAATAGTTTCCAATCCTCCCTAACAAATA
Organism: Spirosoma fluviale; assembly: GCA_945872775.1. Taxonomy (GTDB): domain Bacteria; phylum Bacteroidota; class Bacteroidia; order Cytophagales; family Cyclobacteriaceae; genus Algoriphagus. Next base: position 2,512 of record CAMCBC010000200.1, read on the forward strand.
TGGGTGGTTATGCTAGTGTGGAAGCCAATCCTTTGCCAAAGATGAAAGCAATAGTGGGCTTACGAGTTGAAAAATATACTCAGTTCTATACTGGTACAAACCAGAACTCCACCATCATTTTCAACGAAGAGAAGGTACTGGATGACCTAGACTTCTTCCCGACTCTCAACTTGGTGCTGAATGTTAAAGAAGCACAAAATCTTCGTTTTTCTGTCGCGAGAACCATCGCAAGACCTTCCTTCAAGGAGCTTTCTTTCGCTGAAATCATCGATCCAATCTCTGGACGAACCTTCGTAGGGGGTCTATTTAAAGAAACCACCAATGCAGGTACGGAAGTCCTTTGGGATGGTAACTTGGTGTCGACCAACATCAACAACTTTGACGTGCGCTGGGAAATGTTCCAACCTAAAGGAGAAATGTGGTCTTTGGGAGCATTTTACAAGACTTTCGAAAACCCAATCGAAATTGTACAGTTCCTTTCTGACGCAGGTGCCTTCCAGCCAAGAAACGTAGGAAATGGTACCGTTTTGGGTGTTGAATTGGAATTCAGAAAGTCATTGAAGTTTATCAGCCCTAGCCTTGAACAATTCCAGTGGAATACCAACGTGACGATTACTGAATCCCAAATCACCATGTCGGCCACTGAAAAACGTTCCAGACAGCTCACCGCTCGTGAAGGTCAAAAAATCGGTACTACTCGAGATATGGCTGGTCAAGCACCGTACATCATCAACACTGGTATTGCCTACTCTGACTTCAATACAGGTTGGGAAGCAGGTGTTTATTACAATGTACAGGGCCCAACGCTTAACTTTGTAGGTTTTGGTAACCGTACCGATACTTATGCAGTACCTTTCAATTCTTTGAACTTGAACATCAACAAAACCTTCGGTGCAGACGAGCGCATTCGTGCAAGCTTTGGTGTTCAAAACTTGTTAAACGACAAGCGTGAATTTATCTTCAGCTCTTATGGAGCTCAAGATCAGTTCTTTACACAGCTTGCTCCAGGTGTTCGAGCTAACTTTAGTTTAGGATTCTCGTTCTAATCGACCGAATTAATATTCAAATCAAGCCATCCTTCGGGGTGGCTTTTTTTATGTCAAGACTGGGAGGTGATTATCCTTCCAACAAAATCGAGTACTTTGTGCGTTATGAAAAAATACGGCTTCTTACTCCTGCTTACGATTTGTGCTTCTACTTTTTCTTTTGCCCAAGTGAAGGCACCTTCCCAACAGTTTTGGGACTTGCTCGCCACGCATTGTGGCAAAGCCTACGAAGGTAAGTTGGTGTCGCCTGAATCAGATCCACGCTTTGCCGGCAGGTTGGTGATGCATGTGAGAAGCTGTGAGGATGGTCGGCTTCGGATTCCTTTTTTTGTAGGGGAAGATCTCTCGCGTACTTGGGTATTGACGATGGATGAGCAGCAGTTGATTCAGTTGAAGCACGACCATCGGCATGCTGACGGTTCGGAAGATGCGGTCACCCAATACGGTGGAAAGGCCACCAATACGGGCTCTGTGAGCACGCAGTTTTTTCCAGCAGATGCATTTACTGCAGGCTTGCTTCCCGCGGCTGTAGGAAATGTCTGGTGGATTACGGTGGATGAAACTTCCTTTACCTACAATTTGAGGAGACTTGGATCTGCTACCCTATTCTCGGTACGATTTGATTTGACCAAACCCATCGACACCCCTCCTGCTCCTTGGGGCTGGGTAGATTGATTGTATTCTCGCCAAGCCTGCCTACAGCAGGCTCTTCGTCGATGCGAATAAAAAAAGAAGTTAGCGCGCATAGACGCAAAGCCGCAAAGGGGTTTTTTCTTTGCGCCT
>CAMCBC010000201.1 GCA_945872775.1 Spirosoma fluviale
AAAACTTCTTGGAGCTACAGGCTCAATTGGAAGGAACAGAAAACAGAATTGCTGTAGCTCGAAGAAATTTCAATGAGTCCATCAAAGGGTACAATTCTACCTTGCGCGTGTTCCCGAACAATCTCTTTGCGGGTTGGTATGGATTTGTAGCGAAAGGCTATTTTGAAGCAGCTGCTGGTGCAGAAAATGCTCCTAAAGTAGAATTCTAAGCACATGGCATCCAACCTATTTTCTTCAGAGCAGAAGTCACAAATTGTGGCCGCAATAAAAGAGGCAGAAACCCAAACCTCTGGAGAGATTCAAGTGCACATCGAAAGCCGATGCAAAGGGTCCGTATTGGACCGTGCTGCTGCCGTATTTAAGACCCTCAAAATGTACCAAACTAAGGACAGAAATGGGGTGCTGATCTATTTGGCGGCGGAAGACCACAAATTTGCAATTTTGGGTGACGCGGGAATCAATGCAGTCGTGCCTGCAAATTTCTGGGAAACCACCAAAGACCTGATGGCCGATCTTTTCCGCCAAGGGAAATTTACCGAAGGCCTTGTTGAAGGCATCCACCATGCCGGGGATCAGTTGAAAGCACATTTTCCTTTCGATCACCGGGACGACAAAAATGAACTAACTGATGAGGTATCCTTCGGCAACTAAGCTAGTAGTAGTACTCGCACTCTTTCTCTTACAAGGCTTTGCCGTTGCTCAGGACTTTCCTCCTGCACCTAATCCTCCTCGCTTGGTCAATGACCTGACGGGGACGCTAAGCGCTGAAGAAGTTGCTCAACTTGAGCAAAAATTGCTTGTCTATTCGGATAGCACCTCCACACAGGTGTCTATTGTCCTAATGGGATCAGTAGGGCCTTACGACATCTCGGATTATGCCTTCCAGTTGGGAGAGCAGTGGGGAATTGGAGGCAAAGGCAAAGACAATGGCATTCTTATCTTGGCAGCGATGGAGGACCGCAAGGTCTTTATTGCTACCGGAAGAGGAATGGAAGGAGTGGTACCCGATGCGCTAGCAAAGCGCATTGTGACAGACATGATCCTGCCCAACTTCAAGATGGAAGCTTATTATGAAGGTTTGGATCAGGCCACTGACATGATCTTCAAGTTGGCTTCTGGTGAATACAAAGCAGATGAGGTGCTTTCAGAAGGAGATTCTGGAGGATCCATCTTTTTCATCCTGCTGTTGGTATTTCTTTTTGTAATCCTTCCGATTATCAAAAACAGGAAGGACAACAACAACCACATGGGTGGAAAAGGAGGAGGAATTGATTTTTGGACCACCGTTATGCTTGCCAACATGCTGGGCGGCGGCGGTAGAAGTAGCGGCGGCGGTTCATTTGGAGATTTTTCTTCGGGAGGCGGTTCTTTTGGCGGCTTCGGCGGAGGCTCCTTTGGCGGCGGCGGTGCTGGCGGAAGCTGGTAAGCTTAGTCTTTTTCTTGCGATATTAGGGGGAACAAGGCCTCTTGAATGAGGTCTTGTTCAAATCCCTTACTCATGAGGTATTGTGTGACCAAGTACCGTTTTTTGAATCCGTCCTTTTCCTTGGTTTTTTCCCACTTTTTTTCTGCTTCCCGCTCAAGGGTAGCAAAATACTCGTCTCCATCAATTTCGGACAAGCCCAATTGAATGAGGGCCGAACTGATTTGTCGCCCTTTTAGCTCCTGGGTGATTCGTCCTTTCCCCCATTTTTTAATCCGAAATTTTCCGCGTGCATAGGAGCGGGCAAAGCGCTCCTCATCCACAAATCCACTCGCCTCCAATTCGGCAATTATCGTGTCCACGGCTTGACCTTGGATGCCTTTTTCAAAAAGTTTACGGCGCAATTCCCAGATGCAGCGCTCTTGGTAGGAGCAGTAGGTTTCCAATTTGCCCCTTGCCTCTTCCAAGCTCCAATTCTTTTTTGGTGTCTGCTCTCCGTTATTTCTTCCCCAAGTGGACATTTTTGGTAATTTTGAAGCAAATTACCTTAAGCTCAAGTTTTTTCAAACCTAAATAAGCGATTCTACACATGAGAAAGAAAATAGTAGCCGGCAACTGGAAGATGAACCTCAGCTTTGAAGAGGGACAGCAACTTACTTCTGAGCTGGTCAACATGTACAAAGACGAGGCCATTCAAGATGTGGTGGTAGTGCTAAATCCTCCCTTCCCCCATCTGTATCCGGTTCAGCGGTTGGTAGGCGACACGGCTGGAATATTTGTAGGAGCACAAAATTGTTCGGATAAAGAAAGCGGAGCCTTCACTGGAGAGGTTTCTGCCAAGATTCTGGCCTCCTTTGGGGTAACTTATGTGATTTTGGGCCATTCCGAGCGCAGAGAGTATTTCAAGGAAGATCAAACCTTACTTGCTTCCAAGGTCAACCAAGCTTTGGCGCATGGCTTGACCCCTATTTTTTGTTGCGGAGAATCTTTGGAAATCCGTGAGGCAGGCACTCATGAAGAAACAGTAAAGGCACAGTTGACCGCAAGTTTGTTTCACTTATCTCCAGAAGAATTTTCCAAGGTGGTCATTGCTTACGAACCCATCTGGGCGATTGGCACGGGCAAGACGGCATCGGCTGAGCAAGCCCAAGAAATGCATGCAGCACTCAGAGGCCATCTGGCCAGCAAGTATGGGCAAGCAATCGCGGAGCAAACTTCCATTTTGTACGGAGGATCGGCCAACCCAGGAAATGCAAAAGAACTCTTTGGCAAGCCGGATGTGGACGGAGGATTGATTGGAGGAGCTTCCCTCAAATCCCGTGACTTTATTGAAATAGTAAAATCATTTTAAAGAAGGTCCCGCAACTGCGGGGCTTTTTCAGCTTTTCCCTATCCTAAGAAAAGGCATACCCAAGTAAAAACCAGCCATGGACTACGTACAAGTGAGCATTACCTGCCTGGAGGATTACCGGGAAATCCTGATTGCTGAATTAGCAGCAGTGGGCTTTGATTCCTTTTTGGAAACAGAAACTGGGTTTGAAGCCTATGTGCCGCAAGACCTGTTTGCCAGAGATTCCTTTGACGAAGTCATCGCCACCTATCGCGAACCGGCAGCCCTCACTTTGGTAGAAGGAATCATGCCCAAGGTAAATTGGAATGAAGAGTGGGAAAAAAATTACGATCCCATTGCCGTGGATGACCTGGTGTATGTACGCGCTTCCTTCCATGAATCTCAGGCAGGATACCGTCATGAGATCGTGATCAACCCGAAAATGTCTTTTGGGACAGGGCATCATGCGACCACCTTCCAGTTGCTTTCCATGCAAGGCAAAATCGATCACCAAGGCAAACGCGTCTTGGATGTGGGATCGGGTACGGGCATCTTGGCGATTATGGCCCATTTGCTGGGAGCTGCGCAGGTGGAAGCCTTTGATATCGATTCTTGGTGTGTGGACAACGGCAACGAGAATTTTGAGTTGAATGGAGTGAAAACCCGCATGGGTTTGGGTACCATCCGAGAGGTAAAGCCGCAAGGTCCTTACGAACTTATTTTGGCCAACATCAACAAGAATGTGTTGCTCGATGAAATGGAAATTTATGCAAGCCTACTTCCAACCCAAGGACTCCTGCTGTTGAGCGGGTTTTATAAGGAAGACATCGCAGACCTAGTTGCTGCTGCCGCTCCGCATGGGCTCGGCTTGACTTCACAAACAACCAAAGACAATTGGGCGGCACTCTGCCTCCAAAAAAAATAAAATGGCTGAACTGATTGTTTACTCGCTTCTGCTTTTGGCTGTCCTGGGACATGGATGGGCTGCGGCGAGATGGTACAAAAAAATACATGAGAACCCCGAGCTTACCTTTACTCAAAAGAATAAATTGAAGTTAAGGGCTTTGGTTTTCCCGCTAGGACTTTGGTGGGCCGCTCGAGCGATTCGGAAGAATTAATTTTCAATCAAACCTTTTTAAGCGATTCACGCTAAAAGGAAAGGCTAGACCCAAGAATTTGGATTTTCCTTCTTAAATACTTGTAATATTACCCTATGGAGTACGTCTGGAAACAAAAGCCAAAAATGGCTCAATTCGCGATTGACAAGTTAAGCAAGGACATCAATGTGAATGCCACCCTTGCCAACATGCTGATCAATCGAGGGGTTGAGAATTTTGACCAGGCCAAGGACTACTTCCGACCAAGCTTGAATCTCCTGCATGATCCTTTTTTGATGAAAGACATGGAGGAGGCCGTACGTCGCATCGAAAAAGCGGTCAAAAACGAAGAGCACATTTTGGTATATGGGGATTACGATGTGGATGGAACCACAGCCGTAGCCTTGATGTATGAGTTTTTAAAAGGCGT
>CAMCBC010000202.1 GCA_945872775.1 Spirosoma fluviale
GTTGTCAAAGGCCTTTTTTCTACCTTCTGGGGTTCTGAATTCTGCACTTCGTGCGGATTTTAGAAAGGTGCCTCCACGCTCCAAAACATGGGTGATGTAGCGTGAGTCTAGTTTTTTGATGTCATCTTGGATCATCCCCTCGTAGCCTCGGTAGATTCCATACATCTCGATGCCGTAATAGAATCCAGTACGAACGACGGCACGGATAGCCGCATTCATTCCCGGAGAATCCCCACCAGAGGTGAGCACCCCAATTTTTTTGATTGTTTTAGGTTCCATAGGTTTGTGTCAAGGCTTTAAACAGTAGCCCAGCGGATGCTGGATTGGTTGCCAATGGGATGTTGTGTACATCACAGATTCGCATGAGCATTTGCACATCCGGTTCGTGGGGGTGCTTGTCCAAGGGGTCTCTGAAAAAAATAACGGCAGCCAGTTTCTTTTCTGCAGCGAGCGCTGCAATTTGAGCATCCCCTCCATAAGGACCAGAAAGTAGTTTCTCTACCTCAAATCCAGCTTTTTCAATGTGCGAACCCGTAGTGCCTGTAGCAACGAGTTCGATATCACTTCGATGGAGGGCATCCCGGAATCCACTCAAAAAATGAACCATGTCGGCTTTTTTACCATCATGGGCGATTAAGGCTATTTTCATGAATTGAAATGGAATAGGTTTGTTTTCAAAGTTAGGGAAATTTCAGTTTTCCTAGGACTCCAATTCTAGGAATATGAGCGAATTTTTTACTCCCGATTTTGTCCTACTGTTGAAGGAGGTTTTCTTCCAACATCAGCAAGAAAGCATATTCCAAAGCAATCTCTTTCAAGGGATTAAAGCGTCCTGACGCTCCTCCATGCCCTGCTTCCATATTGGTAAAGAGCAGCAAGGTATGCTGATCTGTTTTTAATTCCCGAAGTTTGGCCACCCACTTGGTAGGTTCCCAGTACTGCACCTGTGAATCATGCAATCCAGAGGTAACCAGTAGATTTGGATAGGCCTGCTCCCTGACATTGTCGTAAGGGGAATAGGAAAGCATGTACTCGTAGAATTCTGTTTCCTTAGGATTACCCCATTCTTGAAACTCCCCAGTAGTCAAGGGGATGCTCTCGTCGAGCATGGTGGTGACCACATCCACAAAAGGTACGTTGGCAACTACCCCTTGGAATAAGTCTGGACGCATGTTGATGACTGCTCCCATCAGTAACCCACCAGCACTGCCACCCATGGCATAAAGATGAGCGGGAGAGGTATAATTGCTCTGGATCAGATGCTCTGCACAAGCAATAAAATCGGTAAACGTATTTTTCTTTTTCAACAGTTTGCCGTCCTCGTACCAAGCTCTTCCCAGATCTTCGCCGCCTCTGATATGTGCGATAGCAAAGACAAAGCCGCGCTGAAGTAAGCTCAGTCGATTGGAGGAGAAGTAAGGATCCATGCTGTATCCGTAAGAGCCATAGGCATAGAGCAGTAAGGGCTGTTTGCCATCCTTTTTGAAGGTGGATTTTTTATAGACCAAGGAGATTGGCACGAGTACCCCATCTGCCGCCTTGGCCCAGATACGCTCCGAATGGTAGTCGTTTGGTTCATGACCCCCCACCACTTCTTGTTGTTTCAAGAGGGTTTTTTGGCGGGTTACCATGTCGTAATCGTAAACCGAGCTTGGAGAAACTAGGGAGTTGTATCCAAAGCGAAGTAGTGTAGTGTCAAACTCAGGATTCATGCCCACATAGGCGGTGTAGGTTTCATCGTCAAAAGGAAGGGAATGCCCTTCCTCCTTAGCCTCCCAGGGTTTAATCCGAATTTGTGTCAGTCCCATGCTCCGTTCTTGGGTCACAAGAAACTTGGAAAACAAATCAAAATCTTCCAGCAGCACCTCTGGTCGATGGGGGATTACTTCACTCCAATTTTCTTTGCTTGGGGAGTTGATGGGGGCTTTGACCAATTTGAAATTTTGTGCTTGGTCATTGGTTCGAATGTAGAAATATTCTCCAAAATGGTCTGCAGCATATTCCAGGTGTGGAATTCGGGCTTGCAGGATTTGAAGAGGTGCTGTGGGTTGATCTGCCGGGATAAACCGTACCTCTGAACTGATGGTACTCTCTGAATGGATGAGAATGAATTTTTCGGATTTGGTTTTGTGTACTACGCAAGAAAATTCTTCGTCCAATTCTTCATAGATCAGAAGGTCTTGGGCAGGTGGAGTCCCCAAAACATGTTTGTAGATTTGATTAGAGCGGAGTGTTTCGGAGTCTTGCTTGGAGTAAAAAATACTGCTTTGATCTGCCGCCCAAACAAAATTACCCGTTACCTCAGGAATTTGATCTTCCAAAATTTCCTGAGTTTCTAAGTTTTTGAAGTGGAGCGTATAAATTCTTCTTCCCACCTCATCCGCTGCAAAAGCAAGGATTTTTTGGTTGGTACTCGTCGCAGCTTGGCCAACTTGGAAGTAACTCTTTCCAATAGCAAGCATATTCACATCTAGGATAACTTCTTCTTCCGCTTCAAGACTCCCTAGCTTTCGACAAAAGATCGGGTATTCACTTCCTTTTTCGTATCGCGTGTACCAGAAATAGCCAGACTTAAAGTAGGGGACACTTTCGTCTTGCTCTTTGATGCGGCCTTTCATCTCCTCAAAAAGTTGCTTTTGCAATACCTCTGTAGGCTTCATGACCTCCTTTAGGTAGGTGTTTTCAGCATTCAGGTAATCGATCACTTCTTGATTTTCCCGGTCATTCATCCAATAGTAGGGATCTTGGCGTTGGTGGCCATGGATTTCAAGGAGCTGTGGTTTTTTGATTGCAATGGGCGCTGGCATAGTGGATTATTTGAATGCAAGGTTACTGAAAATTCAGTAATCAAATAAGGCATTTGCCGAGATTACTGGAGGAAGTTGAATTCATTTTTAGTCAGCTAGCCTGTATCCTCTTTTTCTTAAGATAAAGGGTGATTTTAACTAAGAAATCGCGTAACTTAAATGAACCGATTGTTCTGGTCTAGATTATTTTACTCACTTATTTAACTCGAAATCAAATGACTTTTTTCAAACAGTTTAAAGAATTTGCAGTCAAGGGCAATGTCCTAGATTTGGCTGTCGGGGTGATCATTGGAGCAGCTTTTGGCAAGATTGTTTCTTCCTTTATCAGCGATGTAGTGATGCCACCTATGGGCATACTCGTTGGGGGAGTGGATGTAAAGCACCTGAGCTTGGTACTGAAGGAGGCCAGTATCGATGCAAATGGGGCCGTAGTGGAAGCAGTTACCTTGAACTATGGGATGTTTATCCAAAATGTAGTCGATTTTACCTTTATCGCTTTTGTGATTTTCGTGGCGATCAAGGGAATCCATACCCTCAAAAAGAAAGAAGAAGTCCCAGAAGAAAAACCAGAAGCTACACCTACCGAAAAGCTGTTGGAGGAAATTCGAGATTTACTAAAAAAATAACCGCTCCTTCCTTAAAGAGCGGTTAATTCCAGGTGAAATGAATTACTTACCCGGACCTCGTTGTCGGTCGTACAAGTATCGATTGAAATCTCGTGCTATATTTTGAAGCAACAACAATTGTCTGTAAGTCAGTATTTTGGATGCTTCTGCGATAAAAACCTTTTCCTCGTCCACGAGTTTCTGCTGGAGCTGTAGTTTCTGGTTCAATTTGGATTTGGCTTCTTCCTCTCCGATGGTTTCTGCGCCCCGACTGAGGTCTCCCATAGTTCGCATCAAGGTTTCCCTAGAGTTGGTGAATGCATTGAACACGGGCCAAAATTTCTCCGCTTGCTCTGGTTTGAGGCTAATTCGTGTGGTGATGTAGGCGATTCGAGCGGTTTGAAGCCGTTCTGGATCTATGGCCTCACGACCACCACCGCCACGCTGCCCCCATGCATTTCCTGCTGCCAGCAAGCAAAGCAATAGGAGGTACATGCGGAATTGTTTCATTTGGCCTAAAACCATGTTTCTTCTTCTGTCCATAGTGGTTCTGATTTAGCTAATTCTTCTTCAATAATTTGATCTAACAATTCATTCGGGTTATCTGAAAGACTGAGAACATCCTCAGCATTCCATTGTTCGCTATCGATGTACAACAAAGCCTCTTCTTCATTGGTGATTGGTGTGGAGGTGGTGGTGTTAAATTCACCCGCCTGCCATAGCCCAACTCCCATCAGCACGACTGCAGCGGCTGCCCAAGTCCAGTTTCGGCTTGGTTTTGGGCGATTGGCTCGAGCCATTATTTTTTCAGGGAGCTCCTCAAAGTAGTTTTCAGGAACTTGAAATGGCT
>CAMCBC010000203.1 GCA_945872775.1 Spirosoma fluviale
CGAAAAGGTCGTGCCTCCAAAAAATGAGAAAAATGTTGCTCCTATTTCACCTTTTATTTGTGACCAACCCGCTCTTTTTGAAAGTTGAATTTTTCTGTTGCCGAGTTTTTTGCCAAAAATTACCCAGATGATTAAATAGACCACACTCATAATTGTGAGTGCTACGATGACGGTCGTGAGATATTGTTTAGCGAAATCTAACATGGCCTTTCAAATTTTGAGGTGATTAAATCTGAAGGCAAATTAGAATTCGCGCTCTATGTACCACTTAACATTTGTTACTTAATCATCTGCTTTCGAATTCTACTCAAGCTTTGCGGCTTGATGCCCAAGTAGGAAGCAATGTATTGGATAGGTACGTTTTGAATTAACTCGGGCTGTTGCTCCACCAGTTTTTTATACCTCAATTCCGCCGTAAGGGTAGCAAAGTCGTTTACCCTTATTTGCGTGGTGGCCACAGACTGTTCAAAAATGCTTAGGCTCAATTTCTTAAAGCTTTCACTTTTATCAATCAATTCGACCAACTTGCTTCTTTCGATTTTATAAAATTCACAGTTCGTGATGCATTCCAAGTTTTCATTGGATTTTTGCTCGTGAATAAAATTTGTGAAGGAGGTAACAAATCGGTTCGGGGATACAATAAGTGTGGTGACCTCATCCCCATTTGAATCGTAATAAAACAAGCGCATGAATCCTTTGGTGATAAAATACAAATGCCTTGGAACCCTATTTTCCTCCTCAATTAGGGTGTTCTTTGGAGCTGAATGGAGTTCAAAGTAGGGTCTACAAAACTCAATTTCGCTGTCCGTTAGTTTAAGGTAATTGTCAAAAAGGTTTGAAAAATTATCTATCATCTTCGATTTTTTTCTTGTGAAGAAAGTCGCTGCTAATTACAAAATTAATCCATTAGGCATAATTAAAAAGGATAGATTCCAGGGTAAATAAGCAGCCATACCTGCCCTTTTCAACTTGAAAATTGAGTTCCTAAAACAAATTAAGGTCTCAAATCGACCTCTTGCTGATTCATGCTCCCATTCTTCGAATCGAACGAATCAGGTTGTGCCGAAACTAGGATTGCAAGAAATGAACGTAAATATATTTCCAAAAATGACCCCTCCTACCCTCTGAATTCTCGTATGTAGGAAGAATTCCAACTACTACTCCATGTTTTTTTATCAAGAATCTCCCGAGCAACTTTTTATCCGTTTGGATGCTCAACCCACCGGACTAGACGAGGCAGAAGCACTGCGTCGTGGTGAAAAGCAGGGACCCAACCTCCTCCAAGAAAAAAAGAAAAAGGCCGTTTGGCTCCTTTTTCTAGATCAATTTAAAGACCTCATGGTACTTATTCTGGCCGCCGCCGCCCTGCTTTCTGGGCTTATTGGCGACCTAACAGACACGGTAATTATCCTGGTTATCTTGCTATTGAATGCCCTACTGGGCTTTATTCAGGAATACCGAGCCGAAAAAGCCATGGATGCCCTCAAGCAGCTCACCGAAACTCAGAGCAAAGTGCTCCGCTCTGGCAAGCTAGTCACTTTGCCCTCCAAGCAACTGGTCGTAGGTGACCTCCTCCACCTGGAGACTGGCAACAAAGTACCTGCCGACCTTCGCTTGCTGGAAACCTTCTCCCTAAAAATCGACGAATCCACCCTAACCGGCGAATCCATCGCCAGCGACAAGAGTCCAGAGACACTTTCCGCCAAAGCGCTCCCCCTTGGCGATCAAAGAAACCTGGCCTTCAACGGGACCTTAGTTACTCATGGCCGAGCAACGGGAATCGTGGTGGCCATCGGAATGAATACCGAGATCGGCAAGATCGCAGCCCTCCTCGAACCCAGTTCGCCAAGGACACCCCTGCAGCAACGGATGCAGCGGTTTAGCAAGGTGATTGCCTTCGTTATTGGTGTCATCTGCCTCCTACTTTTTCTTGCTGGGCTTGCCCGTGGGGAAGAAGTCCTCTCCGTACTTCTCCTCTCCATGAGCCTTGCCGTAGCTGCCATTCCAGAAGCACTTCCTGCGTTGATCACGATTGCTCTTTCTTTGGGCGCCAGCAGGCTGGCAAAAGGCAAGGCGCTGGTGCGCAAGCTCCCCGCCGTGGAGAGCCTTGGAGCCGTCACCTACATTTGTACAGACAAAACGGGAACCCTCACGCAAAACAAACTTACGGTTGTACGGACAGAAGCCGCTTCGGATACCCCGCTACTAGAGGGCTTCAGCAACCTTCAGCTTGCCCTCGGACTCTGTCAGGACGTGCACCTCAATACGAGGGACCAACCAGTTGGAGAAGCTACCGAATTAGCCCTTGTCAAGCAGTTGCTCAACGAGATTTCCGTGAACCAATACCGCCAACTCAGCAAGCAGCTGCCACGAAAGATGGAGTTGCCCTTTGATGCAGTAAGAAAGCGGATGAGCACCATCCATACATTGGGCAATCAGGTGATCCTCCTCTGCAAAGGAGCGCCTGAGTCGATTGCAGCCGTACTGGAGGATGCTACACAGGCAAAACAACTCACCAAAAGCGCTGGCCACTGGGCAGCTCAAGGAGAGCGGGTACTCGCCTTTGCTGGCAAACTACTGGATCGCATGCCTTCGGAAGAGGAAAAAGCTACGCTGGAACAGCACCTCAACTATTATGGACTAGTCAGCATGATTGATCCACCACGCGAAGGGGTAAAAAAAGCCATCCAAGACTGCTTCCAAGCGGGCATTACCCCGGTAATGATCACAGGAGATCATCCTGCCACCGCCAAGGCCATTGCCGAAGCGGTGGGTATCTGGAAATCAGGGAGCTTGGCGCTTACGGGGACTGCATTGGCCCAACTTTCAGACGAGGACTTTGCAAAGCAGGTGGAGCAAGTGATCGTTTATGCGCGAGTGGCCCCAGAGCAGAAGTTGCGCATTGTGCAAGCCCTCCAGCAAAAAGGACACTTTACCGCCATGACCGGTGACGGAGTCAACGATGCCCCTTCGCTCAAAGCAGCCACCATCGGCATTGCCATGGGCATTGCCGGTACAGACGTGAGCAAGGAAGCCGCCCACCTGATCTTGTTGGATGATAATTTTTCAACCATCGTCAAAGCAATCCAAGAGGGGCGGCGAATTTATGATAATATCGTTCGCTTCATCAAATACATCCTCACCTGCAACAGTGCCGAAATATTAGTCATCGGCCTGGCTCCTTTCCTAGGCCTTCCCATTCCCCTACTTCCTATTCATATCCTGTGGATCAACTTGGTAACTGATGGCCTACCAGCACTGGCTTTGGCTAATGAGGGCGCAGAACCGGACAGCATGCAACGCCTGCCTCGCTCACCCAAACAAAGTTTGTTTGCCAATGGCGTAGGCTACCACATCATCTGGGTAGGAATTTGGATGGCAGCTGTCACGCTTTTCACCCAGTACCTTGCCCTCCAGCAAGGATGGCACTGGCAAACGATGGTCTTTTCGGTGCTTTCCTTCTCTCAACTCGGGCACGTGCTTGCCATTCGTAGTGACCGCACCTTCTTATTTAAACAGGGAATCCTTAGCAATAAGCCCCTACTCCTCGCCGTGGGGGGAACCTGTTTACTTCAATTTGCAGTGATTTACCTCCCCTTTTTCAACGATTTATTTAAAACGGAAGCGCTTTCTCTAGGGGAGCTTGCCGCTTGCCTGGGATTGTCCGCCTTGGTTTTTCACGCAGTGGAACTGGAAAAATGGGTACGCACCAAATTCTTTCCCCTACCCACGGTATCGGAATAGCGGTGGTACAGGCACTAGAAGTGATGTGATTTTAAAAAACGAGGAGGCCGTTTTCGGAGAGGAGCTCCCAAACCTCGGAGTCGAGCAACTCTTCAAAATCACCTAGCTCCTGCTCGTAATGCGCACGAATCTCCTTTACCGTAACCGAGGCTTGGGTATGGCTTACTTTTTCCAGAAGCCAAAACACCCACTGCCCTAGCTCTAAAGGAAGTTCGAGGGCAAAATCTTCTTTTTTGCCCGAAAATAGCAGTTCGCATAGCCCATCCTCGAGTTCGTCCAGCTGCGGCGCGCTGCCCAACCAGCAAATGCGGTGGTGGTCCTTGATGGGCTTGGAGGAAAGTTCTTCCAGCTGTTTTGCAATGTAGGTACGGGGGATGCTGGTTGGAGGAATCTTGAAGTCAAACCAGTTTTTCAAGGGAAGGTCAAGACCTACTCCTTGCATGTAGTTGAACAAGGATTTGCGCAGGCCTTCCGAAAAAATGCC
>CAMCBC010000204.1 GCA_945872775.1 Spirosoma fluviale
GATGCCCAAATCGATAGTACACCTTTGGTTTGTATTACTGGCCAGGTAGCCGCTCACCTCTTGGGGACAGATGCCTTTCAAGAAACCGATATTATGGGCATTTCTATGCCGGCTACCAAGTGGAACATTCAGGTGAGGCGTGCTGAAGACATTGCGCCAGCCATTGCGAAGGGCTTTTTTATCGCCCGCTCTGGTAGACCTGGAGTGGTATTAATCGACATTACCAAAAATGCGCAGGTGGAAATGAGCGAGTTTAACTACCAGCCTTGCCAAGAATTTCGCTCCTACAAAATTCATCACCCTATTGCAGACCAGGCCATACAAGATGCAGCCGCACTTTTAGAAAGCGCCATTCGGCCCTACCTTCTTTTTGGACAGGGAGTGATTTTGGGAAAAGCAGAGGCGGAACTCAAGTTTTTCCTCGATAAATCTGGAATCCCCGCCGCTTCCACCTTGCTCGGCTCAGGAGCACTTTCCGAAGAGCATCCCAATTATGTAGGCAAACTGGGAATGCATGGCAATTATGCCCCCAATCTGCTGACCAACCAGTGTGATGTATTGATTGCTGTAGGCATGCGATTTGACGATCGTGTTACGGGAGATTTGTCTCGATATGCCAAGCAGGCCAAGGTCATTCACCTCGAGTTGGACCCCGCCGAAATCAATAAAAATGTAAAAGCAGATGTCGCCATACTTGGAGATGCCAAGGAAAGCTTGGCTAAATTGACCCAAGCGATCACTGCCAAAAAGCATGACGGATGGATGGGTAAATTCCGTGCCTTAGAGCAACAAGAGAATGAGGAGGTTGTGCAACATGACCTGATGCCTACCAAGGTTGGATTGACCATGGGTGAAGTGATTCACCACATCAACCGCTACAAGGCGGACGATGCCGTGATGGTCACCGACGTGGGACAGCACCAGATGATTGCTTGGCGCTATTTTAATTACAAGAAAACCCGGACCCAGGTGACCTCGGGAGGACTCGGTACCATGGGATTTGCACTGCCAGCCGCTCTTGGCGCACAACTTCACGACTATTCGCGCCAAGTCATTTGCGTAGTGGGAGATGGAGGAATTCAGATGACGATCCAGGAACTGGGTACCATCATGCAGACCAAGGCTCCTGTAAAAATTGTCCTGCTCAACAACAACTACCTCGGCATGGTACGGCAATGGCAGCAACTATTTTTTGACAAGCGCTACTCATTTACTGAACTAGATAATCCCGACTTTATCAAGCTCGCGGAAGCCTACAGCATCAAAGCACAAAAAGTAAGTGACCGTGCTGGGCTCGCGGAAGCAGTCGAAGACATGTTCATTCACGATGGCCCCTTCTTCTTGGAAGTGGTCGTTGAAAAAGAAGACAATGTATTTCCCATGATTGCCACCGGCTCCTCGGTAGAAGAAGTTCGACTCCATTAATTGCTCCCTATGAAACGCTACACCATCTTCGTAATCACCGAAAATTTTATTGGAATCCTCAATCGGATTACCATCATTTTTACCCGGAGGGGGATCAATATCGATGCCTTGACGGCATCCGAAAGCCGCATCCCAGGAGTGCACCGGATTACCATCGAGGTGACAGTAACCGAAGAAACAGTCATCCAGTTAGTCAACCAAATTGAAAAAATCATCGATGTGATCAAGGCCTTCCATCACGAGGATACCGGCGTTGTGTACCAAGAATTAGCCTTATACAAGATTCCCGTGTCCCGCTTAGATGGGGGATTGGAAAAAATTATTAGAGATCACCATGCCAAAATCATCGCGGCAGAACCAGATTTTGTCGTGCTAGAACTCACAGGCCACAAGGAAAAAACTCGGGAGCTGCTCGAAATCCTCAAAGGATACGGCATCCTGGAGTTTGCGCGCTCCGGAAGGGTGGCCGTCGCCAAGCGCATGCTCACCATTGACTCTTATGTCAACTAAACTCAACCTAAAAATCTATTCTTAAAATTTTCTACTATGAAATTGAAATTTGGAAACGTTGAAGAAAACGTAGTAACCCGAGAGGAATTTCCTCTAGAAAAAGCAAGAGAAGTACTCAAAGACGAGGTGATCGCAGTCATTGGCTATGGCGTGCAAGGCCCAGGCCAAGCGCTCAACCTTCGTGATAACGGCTTTAAAGTAATTGTAGGCCAGCGAAGTGGTTCCAAGACCTGGGACAAGGCGATTGCCGATGGCTGGGTACCTGGAGAAACACTCTTTGAAATTGAGGAAGCCTGCTCTCGTGGAACTATCCTCCAATTTTTACTTTCCGATGCAGGGCAGATCACCTTGTGGCCTACGGTGAAAAAATACTTGACTCCAGGAAAAGCCCTCTATTTCTCCCATGGATTTGGAATCACCTACAAGGAAAAAACAGGAATCATCCCTCCAGCAGATGTGGATGTGATTTTGGTAGCTCCGAAAGGATCCGGTACTTCTTTGAGAAGAATGTTTGTGGAAGGTAGAGGACTTAACTCTTCTTATGCCATTTTCCAAGATGGAACAGGCAGGGCAAAAGACCGCGTAGTAGCGCTTGGCATTGGTGTTGGATCTGGCTACTTGTTTGAAACTGATTTTTACCGAGAAGTAACTTCTGATTTGACCGGAGAGCGTGGCACCTTGATGGGAGCTATCCAAGGTATTTTTGCAGCGCAGTACGAAGTGCTCCGCGCCAATGGGCATACTCCTTCCGAAGCATTCAACGAAACGGTGGAGGAGCTTACCCAATCTTTGATGCCCCTTGTGGCGGAAAATGGGATGGACTGGATGTATGCCAACTGTTCAACTACCGCACAGCGAGGAGCTTTGGATTGGTGGAAGCCTTTCAGAGATGCAACCAAGCCAGTTTTTGAAGCCCTCTATCAGTCCGTGAAGTCTGGAACTGAGGCTCAAAAATCCATCGATTCTAATTCCAAGCCGGATTACAGAGAGAAATTGGAAGTAGAACTTGCCCAGCTACGCGATTCAGAAATGTGGCAGGCAGGCGCCGTAGTACGAAAGTTGAGACCAGAGAATAATTAATCTACCCAAACCAGATCAGGTCATGAGCGAAAAGCTATGGATATTCGACACCACCCTCAGAGATGGGGAGCAAGTGCCGGGATGTCAACTCAACACCCAAGAAAAAATCATTGTTGCCAAGGCGCTTGAAGATCTTGGGGTAGACATCATCGAAGCGGGATTTCCCATTTCGAGTCCGGGAGATTTTAACTCGGTGATTGAAATTTCCAAAGCCGTTACCAACCCGATCATCTGCGCACTTTCACGCGCGGTAGAAAAAGACATCGAAGTAGCTGGTGCTGCGCTTCAATATGCCAAGAAAGGGCGTATTCATACGGGCATTGGCGTTTCCCCCTACCATATCCAATACAAGCTCCGTTCCACCCCTGAGGACATCATCCAACGAGGAGTCGCCGCCGTTAAATTTGCGAAGCGATTTGTGGAGGATGTGGAATTTTATGCTGAAGATGCCGGACGAGCTGAGGCTGATTTTCTCTGCAAAATCATCGAAGAGGTGATCAAGGCGGGAGCTACAGTGGTCAACATCCCCGATACCACCGGATATTGCTTACCAGAACAGTATGGCGCCATCATCTCTAGCTTAAAAAACCGAGTTCCCAACATCGACCGAGCTATCATTGCTACCCACTGCCACAATGACCTAGGTATGGCAACCGCCAATACGGTTGCTGGGGTGCAGCAAGGCGCAAGACAGGTAGAAGTGACCATCAATGGAATTGGAGAACGCGCAGGAAACACCTCCTTGGAAGAGGTGGTGATGGCTATCAAATGCCATCAGTCCATCCCTGTTCATACCGAAATTGTAACTCCAAAAATCTACCACACCAGCCGACTGGTGTCCAAGTTGATGAACATGCCGGTGCAGCCCAACAAAGCTATTGTAGGTAGAAATGCATTTGCGCATTCTTCAGGAATCCACCAGGATGGGGTCTTGAAGCATCGCGAAAACTACGAGATCATTGATCCTAAGGAAGTAGGTGTCGCAGAATCTACCATCGTCTTGACCGCTAGATCGGGAAGAGCCGCACTCAAACATCACTTAGATGCATTGGGAGTGGAACTTGAAGGAGAAGCCTTGCGAGAAGTCTACGAAGCATTTTTGGTACTTGCAGATTCCAAGCGTGATGTAGGCAGAAAAGACCTACTGGAGTTGGTCGGTAAATACATCGACGAATCCAATTTCATTGAGTTGGAACACGTACACTACTCCTC
>CAMCBC010000205.1 GCA_945872775.1 Spirosoma fluviale
TCCAAGGCATAGTGGGCGAGGAAATAGTAATGGCCTACATTTTTTTCTACCGACTGGAGGAAAGCCTCTGGGCTTCCTTTTTCCAATCCTACTCCATCATTTGTGCCTGCGTTATTTACGAGTCCATCGATTCTGCCATAGGTGGAAAGTGTGGCCTGCACCACTTCTTGAGCATCTGCTGCTGAGAAAAGTCGTTTTTTGAGGTGAAAGGCTTTTCCTTTGGCAAACACCAGCAGTTCCTGCCCCTCCTCCTCGGATGGGTCAATGATAACGGGAATTGCTCCCTCTTCGATTAGACCTCTTGAAATCGCTCCTCCGATGCCTTTTGCACCCCCTGAAACTAAAATAACTTTATCCTGAAGTTGTAGATCCATGTTTGATTCGATACGGATTAAATTTTGTAAAATTCTTGAGCAGTTCCTCCGAAAAGTGCTTCTTTTTCATGCGCTGAAAGTTGGTCAGCAAATGATTCAATCACCCCTAACACTTCCTTGTACTGCCCAGCCACTTGGCACACGGGCCAATCGCTTCCAAAAAGGAGCCTTTTCGGTCCAAATAATTCCAAGGCTATTTCTAAGTAGGGGAAAAGATCAGCTGGACGCCATTTTTTCCAATCAGCTTCCGTGACTAGTCCTGAAACCTTCGCATAAACCAATTCCCGTTCACTAAATGGCTGGAGGCTTTTTTTCCAGGCTTTCCAATCCCCAGCCTTGATATCAGGCTTGGACAAGTGATCGATAACAAAGAATTGATTGGGGCAAGCATCTACGAGTTGAAGTGCTGCAGGCAGTTGGTTCGGATAGGTGAGTAGGTCGTAAGTGAAGCCGCGCTTCCCAAGCTTGTGGATCCCGCGAATAAACTCCTTGCGAAGCATGTATTCCGGTTCCTTGGATTGGAGGACTTCTCTAAATCCCAGCAACTTGCTGTGATTTGACCACTGGTCAAGAACCTCGTCCAAGTTATCTTGTGCTAGTTTAGCCCAGCCTACCACGCCAAGTATCCAAGGATGATCTTCACTGAGTTCAAGCAAAAATGCTGTTTCTCGAAGATGCTCCTCGGCTTGCACAGCGATGCATCCATCAATTTGTGATGCTTGCAGAATTGGGTACAGGTCCTCAGGAAGAAAATTTCTCCGAAGTGCAGCCATGTCATCGTTTATCCAGTCAAATCGCTCGGAATCATAGTTCCAAAAGTGCTGATGCGCGTCGATTCTCATGCTTCCGGATCTTGAACAGCTAGTTGCTCGGATATTCCCAATCCTTCGATTCCAAGTCGAACTCGGTCACCCGATTTCAAATAGCGGGGTTCCTTCAAGCCCATTCCCACGCCTGCGGGTGTTCCAGTAGATATCACATCTCCAGGAAGGAGGGTCATGTAATTGCTCACATAGGATATCAGTGTAGGAACATCAAAAATCAAATCTGAAGTACTGCTATTTTGGAGCAATTCCCCATTTACTTCGAGCCAAAGGGATAGTTGCTGTGGGTCAGGTATTTCGTCTTTGGTCACAAGGTAGGGGCCTAAGGGGGCAAAATGGTCCGCACTCTTTCCTTTGGTCCATTGTCCACCTTGGCGTAGCTGAAAGTCTCGCTCGCTCACATCGTTGTGAACGCAATAGCCAGCAATGTAGTCGTATGCATTTTCTTTGGTGACGTATTTTGCCCGCTTCCCAATGACCACTGCCAACTCCACTTCCCAGTCGGTTTGCGTTGAATTTCTTGGAATGTAAATGGGGTCAAAAGGTCCACAAAGGGAGCTGCTTGCCTTCATAAAGAGGATAGGAGCATCGGGAATCGCCATTCCTGCTTCTTCTGCATGCTTGCGGTAATTCAGACCGATGCATAGCATTTTGGAGGGACGTGCAATAGGGGATCCGAGACGACTTTCTGATGGGATTTCGCTGAGTGAGCTTTGGTGAATGGTCAACCAATTCCTCAATCGTTCCAAGCCTTGGTTTTCAAAAAATGCTTCATTCCAATCTTCACCAAAGGAAGAACAATCCAAGCGCTTGCCTGAAGGGTCTTCAATACCTGGAAGTTCTTTGCCTGCTGCACCAAATCGGATTAATTTCATGGATGGGGTGGGTTTATTGGGTTTTTGAATTCAATTGAAATTGCTGGAGGGAATTACATTTTGATTCCTGTAAACCCGCCATCGATCGTGAAATTGGATCCGGTAATGAATTTGCCGGTATCTGAAGATATAAAATACGCCAATTCTGCAATCTCGTCTGGAGTCCCCATTCTCCCTATGGGCTGGGTGGCAGCTAGTTGTTCAAACATTTCTTGCTCTCTGCCAGGGTAGTTTTTAGCCAAAAACCCATCTACAAAGGGGGTGTGAACCCTTCCTGGAGAAATGCAATTGCAACGAATCCCCTGCTTTACGTAATCCCGAGCAATGCTTAAGGTCATGGAAAGTGTGGCACCCTTGGTCATGCTGTAGGCAAATCGATCCGGGATCCCCATCGTCGCTGCTACGGAACATAGGTTGAGGATGGATCCACCGCCTTGTTCGATCAGTTTGGGGAGGGCCGCTTGGCTACAGAGAAACATGCCCGTGACATTTACTGCGAAAAGGCGCTCGAAATCAGCCAGGGACGTGGATGCTAAGTTTCCGATATGCGAGATGCCTGCATTGTTGATTAGCACATCCAATTTACCAGGAATGGATTGAATCGCAGTCTGAACCTGACTTTCTTCCCGAATATCGACTTCCAAAAAAGTAACCGATTTTCCTTTTTCTTGAAATTCTTTTTCCACTTGTTGTCCAAGGAGGGCATTGGAGTCAATAAAGAAGACAGTACTCCCTTGGCTTGTGAATTTTCCGACAAGAGCAAGCCCTATTCCACTTGCTCCACCGGTGATAAGAATGGTTTTATTTTCCATTTACTTGAGATTTTGGGTTTAGCCTTGCGTTCCTAGGCTGATATTTTTAAAGGGAAACCCCTTTTCCAGTTTTTACAGATTCATCGCAAGCGAAGGCAATTTTCAGGCTATTCAGTGCATCGTCCAAATGATCCTTCAAGTCTAAATCTTCACGAATCGCTTGAAGGAAATAAGCTTGCTCTCGGTTGCACAATTCCTGGTGGCTAGGTTCATCTTTCAGATCTATCCATTCGTCTTTTTTGGCAAACAATTGCTTTTCGTTCAAGTCAGCATGGTGAACCAGTAGTGATTCGGTTTTAGTATGCGAATCGATTTGGTCGGATTGTCCTGCGGATGCTGCGTTTTTGGCTACAATGGAAACCGCTCCCTTTGGCCCCATGACATCTTTGATGAAAAAAGCTGTTTCACTGATCATGGGTCCCCATCCCGCTTCGTACCAGCCAACGGACCCATCTTCAAAGCGAATTTGAAGTTGCCCATAATTGTAATTGTCGGTGGAGATCTCCTCGCTGAGACGGGCGCCGATGGCGGAAACCCATACTGGTTTGGAACGGGTCATTTGGCACATCACGTCAATGTAATGAACCCCACAGTCCACGATTGGGCTCAAGGTCTTCATCAGATTACGGTGGACGTCCCACATGTAGCCTTGGCTTTGTTGATTGAGGTTCATCCGCATCACCAAAGGCTTGCCTAGCTTTTGCGCTTCTTCAATAAATCGTATCCAGGAGGGATGGTGACGCAGGATGTAGCCGACGACTACTTTTTTAGCAGTTTCTTTGGCCACTGCAAGGATTCGTTCCGCACCAGAAATGCTGTAGGCCAAGGGTTTTTCTAAAAACACATGGCAGCCCGCCTGCATGGCTTTGCAGGCAAAGTCTTCATGGGTGTCGGGGTAGGTGGAAATGCAAACGGCATCGGATTGACTCTCCGCTAGTGCGGTATCGAAGTCCTCAAAAAGGGGATAGGGGCTCCCTAATTTTTCTTGGAGGCGCAACTTTGAATCCCCTCTGGAGACAAGACCAGAAATCTCAAATTCGGGCATTTGGTGGTAGGCGGTAGCATGGGAGGCTCCCATATTTCCGCAGCCTACCACTAGGATTCGAATGGGTTTATTCATCGGTGGCAGCATTTACAAGTGCAGTAATTTCACTTTTGCTGAGGTATTTTATTTCTACGCGCAAGGAAATTGGGCTTAGGGGTTGGTCTTGCTTGTCTCGCGGAACATTTACGATGCGGTCAATGATGTCCATCCCCTTGATGATTCTACCAAATATGGTGTAATCTCCATCTAGCCGAGGGATTCCTGCAGGATTTTGTACGATG
>CAMCBC010000206.1 GCA_945872775.1 Spirosoma fluviale
GGCAGAATCGATGGACTCGTAAATAACGCAGGCACAAATGATGGAGTAGGATTGGAAAAAGGAAGCCCAGAGGCTTTCCTCCAGTCGGTAGAAAAAAATGTAGGCCATTACTATTTCCTCGCCCACTATGCCTTGGAAGCCTTGAAAAAATCTAAGGGAGTGATCCTAAATATTTCCTCTAAAACTGCCGTTACGGGACAAGGCAATACCTCAGGCTATGTCGCTGCAAAAGGTGCCCAGTTGGCCCTCACACGAGAGTGGGCGGTAGAACTTCTCCCCTACCAGATTCGGGTCAATGCCCTTGTTCCTGCAGAAGTGTATACCCCAATGTATGCTACTTGGATTCAGTCTTTCCCAAACCCAGCAGAAAAATTGGAAGAAATTAGCCGCCGAGTACCTTTTCAAAACCGGATGACTACAGCCTCAGAAATCGCAAACATGGCCCTATTTCTTCTTTCCGAAAAAGCTTCACACATCACCGGACAGCATGTATTTGTTGACGGTGGCTACACGCACTTAGACAGAGCCTTATGAGCAGCAAAGCCGAACTTGTTCCCAAGAAACTACTACTTCCCTTCATCCTAATCACTTCCTTGTTTGCGTTGTGGGGATTCGCCAATGACATCACCAATCCCATGGTGGCGGCATTTAAACGAGTTCTAGAATTGACAAACACCCAAGCTTCTTGGGTGCAACTGGCTTTTTATGGCGGGTACTTCACGATGGCCTTGCCTGCAGCCTTTTTTATAAAAAAGTATTCCTATAAAACTGGAGTTCTCCTTGGCTTAGGCCTGTATGGTTTTGGAGCTTGTCTTTTTTACCCCGCTGCAGCATTGGAGAGCTATGGGTTCTTTTTGGCAGCACTCTACATCCTCACTTTTGGGTTGGCCTTTCTTGAAACTACTGCCAACCCCTACATCTTGTCCATGGGCAGTGAAAAGACCGCTACACAGCGCTTAAACTTGGCACAAGCCTTCAATCCTATGGGGGCCTTGGCGGGTCTATTTGTGGCAAAAACTTTTATCCTCAACGATCTCCAAAGTTCTGCCACCGACGAATCCGGTAAAATATACCTATTCGATAGCCTCGACGAGGCCACAAAGGCAGCCATCCGCAGCAATGATCTAATGGTAATTCGAGATCCTTATGTGATGCTTGGACTCGTAGTCTTGGTGATTTTGGTGGTAATTACCTTGGTTAAAATGCCAGAAACAAAGGTTGAGGGTGAAAAAGTAGACTTTATCCCTACAGTCAAGCGGTTGGTGAAAAATAGAAATTTTGTAGAAGGTACCTTGGCACAGTTGGTGTATGTAGGTGCTCAAATTATGGTTTGGACCTACATCTACCAATACGCTGAAGCACTGGGAATCCAAACCTACGATGCCGTCAATTATGCATTTGCCTCCTTAGGCGTGTTTTTGGTGGGTCGTTGGATTTGTACTTTCCTGTTGCGAGTTATCCCAGCTGCAAGTCTTTTGGCCTGGTTTTCCGTATTGGCGATGGCTTTTACCCTTGGAGCTATTTTCATCACAGGGATGGTAGGACTCTATTCGCTTGTCGGCGTGAGTTTTGCGATGTCATTGATGTTCCCCACCATCTATGGAATTGCATTGGAAGGGCTTGGAGAGGATTCCAAGTTTGCCGCTGCTTTTCTAGTAATGGCAATCGTTGGTGGAGCCATCATGCCTACCCTTCAAGGAATGATTTTGGATTTGGGAGGCAACGGGTATACCGACCTCTTGATTCTTGGCGTTTCTGAGGTCAATTTCTCGTTTACCTTGCCATTGGCATGCTTCCTACTCGTTTTTATATTCGCCATCCGAGCTCGAAAATAAGTTCATCCGCCTTTTTTCTGCTACCATGAAAACATTTGTCCTTATCTGTGATCTCAAAAATGAGCCCGAGGCCATTGAAGCTTATGTTCGCTGCCACGAACAAGTGGATCCAGCCATTCTGGAAAGTATACGTGTAGCGGGAATCTTGGAAATGAGCATTTACCGATGGGAACAACGTCTCAGTATGATCCTTGTCACATCAGATGATTTTAGTTTTGAAAAAAAAGCAGCACTAGATCTGGCAAACCCAAAAGTTCAAGAATGGGAGGCATTCCTTGGGCAGTACCAAACTAATCTTCCTGGCACTCCTCCCAACTGGAGGTGGGCACTCACCGAAAAAATATTCAGCTTCAGCTCCTGAGGCATTGGTCGATGGACCAAATAAAAGCCACTTCAAAGAAAATGAACTTAACGCTATGAAATACATTCTAACCCTGCTCGCTCTCCTTTCTGCTACTAGCCTGGCTTTTTCCCAAAATCATACCCTAAACCTATGGCCGGGACTTCCTCCCCTTCAAAAAGTCTCGGATCAACAGGAGAAATCCGTACAAGAAGGAATTGTCCGCATATCCAATGTTCAAATTCCCAGCATTGAGGTATACCTGCCAACTAAGCAGATTGCCACTGGAGAGGCAGTTGTAATTTTTCCTGGAGGCGGCTATGGCATTCTGGCCTACGATTGGGAAGGAACTGATTTTGCAAAGTGGCTCAATGCGCAAGGAATAGCAGGCATCGTCGTCAAGTATCGACTGCCGATTTCCAGCTCCCTCACAGATCCAAAAGAAGTTCCCTTGCTCGATGCACAACGCGCCATCCGATTGGTGCGGCAACATGCAGCGGCTTGGCATATCAACCCGTCCAAAGTCGGTATCATGGGATTTTCTGCAGGTGGGCACCTGGCAGCTACCTTGAGCACTTCCTTTGCGCATCAGCTTCCCCTGGAAAAAGACGCCATCGATACCCTCTCGGCTAGACCAGATTTTTCGATTCTAGTTTACCCAGTGATCTCATTTCAAGATGCCCCTACCCATGGTGGTTCACGCAAAAATCTGATTGGAGACCCTGCAAATCCTGAATTGGTGCAGCGGTTTTCCAACGAGCTTCAAGTCACTGCAAACACCCCTCCTACCTTCCTGGTGCATGCCCAAGATGACAAGGCGGTTCCCCTTGAAAATTCCTTGCTTTATTATCAAGCACTTCATGCTAAAGGTGTTAAAGCATCCCTGCACATTTACCCAACTGGTGGACATGGATTTGCATTTGGCTTGGGAAAAGGAGCTGTGGAAGGATGGCGAGAAGTGTTACTTGCTTGGATGAAAGAAACCGTGAAATAAATTCAATTGTCTAAAAATTAACCAATTAACTATCTGAACACGCCATGCCTATTCGTGTAATTGCCTTTGATGCGGACGATACCCTTTGGGTCAATGAAACCTACTTTCGTGAGGCTGAAGAAAAGTTTGCAAGTCTGCTCGAAGATTTTCTCCCACAGCATGCAATCATGAAGGAGCTTTACCGTACTGAAATCGGTAATCTAGGTCTTTATGGCTATGGCATCAAAGGATTTATGCTTTCGATGATCGAGACGGCATTACGCATTTCGGGAGAAAAAATGCCCATTGCCTTGGTGGAAAAGATCATTCAAATCGGTCAAGAAATGCTGGGTAAGCCAGTGGATTTGCTTCCTGGGGTGAGGGAGGTCTTGCAATCCTTGCAGGGAAAATACCGCATTGTGCTGGCTACCAAAGGGGATTTGGTAGATCAGGAGCGGAAACTTCAAAAATCTGGACTAGAAGGCTACTTCCACCGCATTGAAATCATGAGCGAAAAACGGACTTCGGATTATGAAAAATTGATTAAACATCTCGATATCCAAGCCAGCGAATTTTTGATGATCGGCAATAGCCTCAAGTCGGATATTCTACCCGTATTGGAGCTTGGTGGATATGGCATACATGTCCCCTTTCATACCACTTGGGTTCACGAACAAGTGGATCATGAAGTAAAACACGAGCGTTTTTTTACAGCGGAGCACCTTGAAGAGGCAACAGCTCGCATACAATCCTTCTCCTAAGCAAGTACCATGAATCGAATAAAATCCATATTCTTAGCTCAGATTTTTATCATTTATACACGCTATTTGATTGGAGGCGCATTTGTTTTTGCCTGCATCATCAAGATTAAAGGCAAACGATTCACTACCTATTCACATGAAGATGCTCCGCTAGGGTCGACCATGCACTTTTTCGAAGTACTTTACCAGACAGGACTCTACTGGCAGTTTATCGGATGGGCACAGTTGCTGGCAGGTTTCTTATTGATGACCCAGCGTTACGCAAAGCTTGGTGCATTAGTCAACTTCCCTATCCTCCTCA
>CAMCBC010000207.1 GCA_945872775.1 Spirosoma fluviale
GGGTAGGATTGGCAGATGCAGAGTTTAATCTCGGCAACATGCAGGCCAGCTCCGATGCCTACGAAGAGGCAATCAACTTGGAGCCAGGGATCATGGAGGCCTATGTCAACTTATCCATTATTTATTTTGAGCAAAATAGGTTTGAGGAGTCCATCGATGTCGTCCGTGAAGGCATCGAAGAATTGCCAGAGGAGGCTGAGCTCTATTACCGTCTAGTAGTCTACCTCGTCAAAATGGGGAAATACAAGGAAGCCTTCACATATTTGGAAAATGCATTAACTTTGGACTTTGATAGGCATACGTTCCTGTATGAGTTGATGCCAGAATTGCAAAAGCAAAAGGCTATCTACAAGATCATTGCCCAGTTTAGGGATGAAAATCCCAGCTCGACACCTTAAAACCTAGCAAATGAATTACGTGCTGAAGAATCTCCCCGTACGGACTGAAAAGCCTCGTAACACGGGATTTACCATGGCTATGGACAAAGGACTTAGCCTACGGGAAACAGAGGACTTTGTAGATAGTTGCGCCGACTTCGTGGATATTGTAAAGTTTGGATGGGCCACCTCCTATGTGACCAAGCGCTTGAAAGAAAAAATTGCCGTATACCAGGAGGCTGGAATCCCAGTGTATTTTGGAGGAACCTTGTTTGAGGCTTTTATTGTACGTGGCCAATTTGACGACTACCGTAGAGTATTGGACACATTTGGGCTTAGCTATGCAGAGGTATCGGATGGATCTATTTCCCTCAACCACGATAAAAAATGTGAATACATCCACCAGCTCGCAAAGCAAGTAACGGTGCTTTCTGAAGTGGGATCCAAAGATGCCGCTAAGATCATCCCTCCCTACAAGTGGATTGAGCAGATGCAAACCGAGCTAGGTGCCGGAGCATGGAAAGTGATTGGTGAAGCACGTGAAGGAGGAAATGTGGGTCTTTTCCGTGATTCTGGTGAAGTACGCCAAGGCCTTGTGGAAGAAATTTTGACGCAAGTACCAGAAGATAAAATCATCTGGGAAGCGCCACAAAAATCCCAACAGGTTTGGTTTATCAAATTGCTCGGAGCTAATGTCAACTTGGGCAACATCAGCCCTGCTGAAGTAATCCCCTTGGAAACCATTCGATTGGGCCTTCGTGGAGACACTTTTGATCATTTTCTTGGAGAAATCAAATTGTAATTAATTTGGCTGAAAGACGTTCTTTCAGCCTTTCTTTTTCAGTATGGATACAGTTAAAAAATACGGTTTAACCTACCTCAAAGGCTTGGCCATGGGCGCCGCAGATATCGTTCCTGGCGTTTCTGGAGGTTCAATTGCACTTATCGCGGGCATCTATCAGGAACTATTGGATAGCATCAATGCCTTTAATGTCAACAATTTATTGTTGTTGAAATCCTTCCGAATCAAGGAATTCTATCTCCGTGTCAATGGCAATTTCCTGTTGAGTCTTTTGACAGGGATCATGACCAGTATCTTTACACTTTCTGGCCTGATTACCTACTTGATGGAGGAGCATCCCATTCCGCTTTGGTCCTTTTTCTCTGGCCTGATTTTGATCTCTGCCTTTCTGATTTTAAAAGAAATAAAGAAATGGAACCTTGGTGTTGTATTAGCAATTGCAGCGGGAACAGCCTTTGCTTGGTGGGTGACCAATTTGCCACCAACCACCACCCCGGACGACTACTGGTTTACTTTTGTGGCAGGAGCCATCGCCATTTGTGCCATGATTTTGCCCGGGATCAGTGGGAGTTTTATCCTGTTGATTCTAGGTCAATACGAGCGCATCCTTCAGGCTGTATTGGATAAGGACATCCTTACACTTGCCTTGTTTGCTTCAGGCTGTCTCGTTGGGATTCTATCTTTTAGCAGAGTGGTGTCCTACTTGCTTCGGAAATTTCATACGGCTACTATCGGCCTACTTTCTGGATTTATGCTAGGTTCTGTCAATGAGTTGTGGCCTTGGAAGCTCGTGACTTCTTGGAGAACTTCCTCCAGTGGCAAAGAGGTTCCTTTCCTCACAGAAAATATTCTCCCAAGCACCTTTGCGGAGCAAGTAGGAGAATTGCCACAGGTAGAATGGGCCATTGGCGCATTCTTTTTTGGAATTGGGCTCGTCATTTTTATTGAGTGGCTCGCAAGTAAACTGCAGCAAGGGTGAGAAAATTTGGCTTGATTGGATATCCTTTAGGACATTCTTTTTCCAAAAAATATTTTTCGGAAAAGTTTGTTCGCGAAGGAATCCAAGGCTGCCAGTTTGAACTTTACCCCATCGAAAGCATTGCAGAATTTCCCCAGCTCTTTGGCAGGGAGTCTAGCCTGGAAGGACTTTCGGTGACTATTCCTTACAAGGAACAAGTGATTCCCTATCTCGATGACTTGGACCCGGCCTGTGCCCAAATTGGCGCAGTCAATTGCATCCGCATTCGAGACGGAAAAAAGATCGGCTTCAATACAGACTATTTGGGATTTAAGCATTCCCTGCAGTCCTGGCTAGGCACTGAGATTCCCAATGCCCTAGTGTTGGGGACAGGGGGGGCCTCCAAAGCCGTGCAGCAAGCACTCCGAGACTTGGAGGTCCCCTACCGCATCGTTTCCAGAACCCAACAAGAAGGGCAGCTAACCTATGCCGACCTGAAGGAGCAGCCTGAGTGGCTGGCTTCCCATTCGTTAATCATCAATACTAGCCCGCTGGGGACCTATCCTCAGGTGGAGGACATGCCTGACATTCCTCTTGAGCAGCTCCATGCCACGCATCGAGTCTATGATTTGGTGTACAATCCTCCCATCACTCGGCTCATGCAGGAGTGTATTTCTCGCGGGGGTACCGCCAAAAATGGGCAAGACATGCTCGAACTGCAGGCCGAAGCGGCTTGGAGCATCTGGAACAGGTAATCAGGGGTTTCAGTACTTTTTTACCTCATTCCAAGTCCCCTCGAATGATTTTCCTCTTGCTTGTTGCCCCTAAAATGTGGAGGTTTGGCCCATGGATACTTCGCAAAAATCACGCTGTCCCTGGTGTTTGGGATTCCCGGAATACATCGCCTACCACGATCAAGAGTGGGGAGTACCGGTCTATGAGGACCGAACACACTTTGAATTTTTAGTATTGGAAAGTGCCCAAGCAGGGCTCAGCTGGTCGACTATTCTCAAAAAAAGGGAAGGATACCGAAAGGCATTTGCAGACTTTGATTACTTGCAGGTGGCCCAATTTCCCGAGTCCTACGTACAAGAGTTGCTACAGGACAAGGGAATTGTACGAAATGCTTTGAAGATCCGTGCGGCGATCAACAATGCACAACGCTTTCAGGAGGTGCAAACGGAGTTTGGAACCTTCACAGCTTACATCTGGGGTTTTGTAGGTGGAACACCCATTCAGAACAAGATTGTTCCTGGAGAGCCTTATCCCGCAACTTCTCCTGAGTCGGATCGCCTAGCCAAAGACATGAAGAAGCGGGGCTTTAAATTTTTGGGGAGTACCATTCTCTACGCACACCTACAGGCTACGGGATTGGTAAATGATCACTTGACTACTTGTTTTCGCCAGCGAGAAGTAGCGGTAGGGTAAAAAAAATAGGGAGGCTAACCTCCCTATTTTTGTATGAATTGCTTCCGAAGCTTACAGCTGAGACATCAACAAGTAGACGCCTGCTCCAGCAAAGTAACCTAACGCTGCAAGTAAAGAGATGCGCTTGAGGTACCATCCGAATTCGATTTTTTCCATACCCATGGCAGCAACACCTGCAGCAGAGCCAATGATCAAGATACTTCCTCCTGTACCGGCGCAATAAGCTAGGTACAACCAAATGAAGTCATCCATTGGATAGACTTCTAAGCTGTACATGCCCATGCTAGCTGCAACTAATGGCACATTATCTACGATGGCAGACAAGAGACCGATCAAGGTAATGATGATGCGATTGTCACCAAAAGTAGTGTTGAGGTAGCCGGCAAAGTTGGCCAAGGTGCCCATAGACTGCAGTGCACCTACTGCGAGCAAAATACCCAAGAAGAACAAGACGCTTGGCATGTCGATTTTAGCAAGGGCATGCGTAGCAGTATAATTCTTGCGCAAAGACTCGTCCATATCTGGATTGATCAATTCAGATACTACCCAAAGAACACCTAGGCCAAGAAGCATACCCATGTATGGAGGCAGGTGGGTGACTGTCTTAAAGATCGGTACAGAAATCAAGGCGCCTACTC
>CAMCBC010000208.1 GCA_945872775.1 Spirosoma fluviale
GTCTTTTTGAATTCACATCCGCCTGTGCCCCTACTGTATATCGCAGTAAGCTTTTTCCTAAGGAATATCAGGGCAATATCTTCGTGTTAGAAAATGCCGGAAATCTTATCAAGCGAAATGTGGTGACCGAAAAGGGAGTTTTTCTAGAAGCCTATGACCCAAATTCAGGTATTGAATTTATGGCTTCCACTGATGAGCGATTTCGCCCAGTGTATGCTACGGTTGGGCCAGATGGCGGGTTTTACCTTGCCGATATGTACCAGGGAATTGTCCAACATGGCTCCTACATGACCCCATATTTAAAGGAACAAACACTTCAGCGAGGATTGGATTCGCCGGGTCATATGGGTAGAATATGGAGGGTAGTTCCTAAAGGATTTTCTCCTAAAAAGACTCCAAAGCTTTCTCAGGCAACCACAAAGGACTTGGTCCAATACCTTTCCCATCCAGACGGGTGGTTTCGGGACATGGCTCAGCGGCTTTTGATAGAAAAAAATGACCCTAACTCAGTGAGGTATCTCGAGGATCTAGTTAAAGATGGAAAATCTGAGTTAGGGCGATTTCATGCACTTTGGACATTGGAAGGAATGGGAAAAATCAATCCTGCTCTTCTGCTCGAAGTATTGAAAAATGGGGCTGACTTGCTCAAAATTACAGCACTCAGGCAATTAGAAAATTCAGCTGCAAATGATTCTAGGATTTTGCGCCAACTTGAAGCTACTGCAATGGATCTAGCTAGCAAATCTTCAGAGAAAGTTGTGGTACAAATGGTGCTAAGTTCGAAGGTCTTTTCACCTGAAGTCAAAATAAATTTTTTAAGCCAAATCATCGATAAATATGATCATCTAGCATTAATCAGGGATGCTGCAATGAGTAGCCTGGAGGGTCAAGAGTATTATTTTATACAGCAAATAATGGCTAATAAAAACTGGTTAGCGGCCAATCCCGATCGGGAAGTTTTCTTGGAGATGCTTACCGCAGCCATCATTAATAGCAGGGAGCCAGCAGAGATTACTGGGCTTTTGGCTATTGCAGATTCAAAGGAAATTGGATGGAAGGAATCCACCATTCTTGCAGGTATGGCGATAAAGGCAGGGGACATGGATCCACCCGGTTTGGTATTACTAAAAAGCGAACCTTCCCTATTTAAACGCGCTGATTTACCCATTGACAAAAATAGAACGGCGATGCTGAAGCGGCTTTTTTCTTGGCCTGGTTTTCAGCCCTCTGCAAAAATGATTTCTACTGGGAATCTAGATGAAAAATCCATGAAGCAATTTGCAGACGGTCGCCAAAGGTATTTGGTCTCCTGTGCAGGTTGTCATGGAAATAATGGAAAAGGTGCGGCTCGAATGGGCCCGCCTTTGGCAGGTTCTGAATGGGTGGTTGGAGATGAAGTCCGCCTTGCGTTGATTATGCTGCATGGATTGGAAGGTCCTATCCAAGTAGCCGGAAAAAAATATGATGCCCCTGAGATTCTGCCGGTAATGCCATCTCATTCAACTATGGATGATGCTGCAATTGCCTCTATACTTACCTATATTCGAAATGAATGGGGAAATGAAGCACCACCAGTCAGCGGTAGGACTGTAGGTTCCACTCGGCATCTGAATCAGGGCAGGGTGTATCCTTGGTCTGCTGCTGAACTCAATAAGCATATGGAAAGACTTGCAGCCAATCCCAAACCTTAATCCAAAATGTCCTGGCCCATGAAGTCGAATGTTAGTACTAAAGAATTTTCCTACAATAGGAGGGAGTTTTTGAAAAAGTCAGGACTTGCAACTGCTGCACTTAGTTTTCCTTTTTCAGTTTTGCCAGAAGGTTTAAAAGGTGTGCCGATGGGAGTTGTAGTTCATTCCTATGGGATTCGCTACGGATCCAAGGTGGAAAGTACGAAGTATCCTGGATTCCAAAACGCGATTGATTTCATGTTCCATTGTCATTCAATTGGAGCAGGAGGAATTCAGACCCTTGTAGGTGGATGGGCCGAAGACTTCGCTAGAAAAGTTCGTGATGAGCGAGAAAATCTAGGGATGTATTTAGAAGGAAGTATAGGGCTTCCTCAGACTGATGCCGATATTTCAAGATTTGAGAAAGAGGTGCTTTTGGCCAAGGAAGCTGGGGTAAATGTATTGAGGACGGTTTGCCTAAGTGGAAGACGCTATGAAAATTTCAAATCGAAACTGGAATGGAATGAATTTAAAATAAACTCAACGAAGGCACTTCAACGTGCAGAACCCATTGTTCGAAAACACAAAGTGAAGCTAGCAGTAGAGAATCATAAGGATTGGAAAGCTGACGAACTCGCTCAACTCATTAAAAGCTTTGGAAGTGAATGGGTAGGGGTTACCCTGGACTTTGGAAACAATGTCTCGCTGCTTGAGGAACCAATGGAAGTAATCCGGACTTTGGCTCCTTTGGCATTTTCCACTCATGTGAAAGATATGGGAGTTAAAGCATACGCAAATGGATTTTTGCTATCAGAGGTACCACTGGGGACTGGAATTATCGATCTAAAAGAAGCAGTGATCTTGTGCCAAAAGTATAATCCTTCGATGACCTTCAGCCTGGAAATGATTACCCGAGACCCTTTGCAAATTCCCTGTTTGGATGAAAGCTACTGGACAACCTTCGAAAACCCATCCGCACAGGATTTGGCGAAAATCCTGACATTGGTACGTGACGAAACTTATCTTGATACTCTCCCTGGGGTAAAAAACCTTAGCGCTGAAGAAAAGCTTGCTTTCGAAGAGGAGAATGTGTTGAAGTGTCTTGCTTATTCCAAATCCCAATTACTGTAGGAATTCATTGTAAGTTGCGAAAAGTAAGTGGGATGCAGTAAATAGGAACTTTACCAACTACTTACACTTTACTCGATTAAAAAATTCAAAAGAATAAAAACATGTCTGAATTTGACCCAACCCAACTCCCCGGAATTGCTCTTTTTTCACTCAAAGGTAAATCTGCCATTATCACTGGAGGTACCCAAGGCCTTGGGTTGGCTATGGCTGCTGGACTGGCTTCAGCGGGTGCTAATGTAATGCTGGTGAGTCGCAGGGCTTCCGATGGGGATGACGCAGCTGCTGAGATTGCCGCTCAGTATGGTGTCAAAGCGATGACTTTCGCTGCTGATGTGGTAGAAAAATCCGCCATGGAAGCAATGGCAAAAACAGCTTTTGAGACTTTTGGATCAATCGATATCCTAATCAATTCAGCGGGGACTAATATCCGTGGTCCAATCGATGAGGTGAGCTATGAAGACTTCACCAAAGTAATGGACGTCAATGTCACCGGAACATGGTTGGCCAATCGTGCAGTGACTCCCTATATGAAGGAGAAAAACAAAGGGGCAATCATCAATCTTGCCAGTGCCTTAGGCTTGGTGGGGTTTTCCAATCGAACCCCTTATGCTTCAAGCAAGGGAGCGGTGGTGCAGATGACCCGGGCTTTAGCTATAGAATTGGCACCTTGGAATATTACCGTGAATGCAATTTGTCCGGGACCATTTTTGACTGAGATGAATCTTCCGATTGCGGGTACAGAGGAAGGGGAGAAGTTTATAGTGGGTGCCACTGCCTTGGGGCGTTGGGGCGAACTCAAAGAAATTCAGGGAGCAGCGATTTTTCTGGCTTCAGATGCTGCTACTTACCTTGTAGGATCAATGTTGACTGTGGATGGGGGATGGACAGCCCGATAAAGAGAGCAGTGTGCCGTGTGAAACCTCAATTAAAACAAGGCATTCAGCTAAATATCGGTCATCTTGCATCTGACCCTTATTATACCACCACCAAAGTCAAAACAAAAATCAATAAAATTGCAGTCACTCCAGCAATTAAGGTTCCCAGGCTATGCGACATATTTCCCTGCTTGATGCTCATGCCTGAAAGTTGAGTGACCACCCAGAACCCGCTGTCGTTGGCGTGGGAAATGCAGAGTGAGCCTGCTCCAATTGCGAGTGCAGTGAAGACTTTCATTGTTTCAGAATCCAGTCCTAACTGTCCCAAAATTGGTGCTATAATGGAAGCGGTGGTGATCATTGCGACGGTCGTCGATCCCTGTGCTGTTTTTAGTGCAAACGCAATCAAAAAAGGTAGAAATATCCCCCAATTTGCATCACT
>CAMCBC010000209.1 GCA_945872775.1 Spirosoma fluviale
CCACGGCCTTCCCCTGCAAATCCAAACCGGACTCCGCAGCCAAAAGATTGCTGTGTGCAATGTTTCCGCTACGAAGCAAGCAACAACCAGAGCCTTTTTGTAGTCAATGACGACAACTTCAATGGCCTAAGCACCCGCATTCCTGCCGCCTTTATTGCAGACGATGGGATTCGATTTGTAAACAAGTTCCGGATGGACCTCAAGCAATACAGCATCTCCCAAGGTGCCTATCGATTCCTGCGCTTGGTCAAGCAGCAAGCCGAAATCAGCGGGTCTATCTTTGACCCTCCTCCAGCAAACTTGCGAGGAAACATGGTCAGTTTGGACAATCCAGACGAAGTGGTGCTTGGGTACTTTATGGCAGGAGGCGAAACCTCTAGACGCATCTACATCGATAAAAATGACTTGACCTACAAGCAAAATCGAGCAATCATTCCGGACGATTGCCGAGTCATTTCTGGAGCATTTATCGATCCTCCCGCAGACTGGAGACCCTAAAACGAAAAAAGACCAACTTGCCTGTTGGTCTTTTTTTGTTTTAAATGTTTTGGTTTAATTTCCAATAAGGAAGGTAAGGTTTGAAGTTCCATAAAAAGGGCTGTGAACTGTGGACCGTGATCTGTGGACGATTTCCTTTTAAAGAATCAATCCACCACCCGCTCCTCAAATCGAATCCCCTCCTGTACCAAAGCCTCTAAAATCGGGAGATACAATTCCGGTACCACAGGAAGATGAAGCCCACGAATGGAAATTTTATCCTTTAAAAAGAGGTCCACGGCAATTGCTAGCGGCAAGCCCACGGTCTTCGCCATGGCGGTGTACACCGCGTCCTGACCGACCTCGACCAAACTGGAAATCACCTTTTTGATTCCCGTTTGGGTTTGAATCTCAAACTGATGTTGCATCACAATCAGGTCCCGATCCGCTGGCTGAAGGGACCAATGGGCCTCCAAAATGGCCTGGAGCAGTTGTGCTGGGCTACCTTCGGTAATTGGGAGTGGGACGGACTCAAATAGACGCAACCACTGCAATTTTTCAAAAGTAGGAAAGTCTAAGTCTGGAATTACTGCTGCTAATTTTTCCTCTACCGTGAGCTGCTCAGACCAGGGAAGGAAGGTATTCAAAAACTGACGGTAGGTACTGCCGAGGGGCAACTGCAACACGGCGGTATCGTCTGTCATCCCTAACTGTACAAATACATCCCAGGCCTTGCAGAATCCCGCTCGACGAAGTGTCCCTCGAAGGAGGGTGTCTACCTGCTGCAATCCATAAATTGTTTGGTAGTTCAAAGAGTCCCGGTTAGGGTAGCCATCAAAATCCCCCAAACCAGGAAAATGGATGGTTTCCACCCGTTTGAATAGCTGCTGGTAGGGAACCAATTTCACTTCCCCGTGGTCGATAAACTTAGAGGTGCCTTGGCCTGCCAACACCACATTCCGGGGGTTCCAGGTAAACTTGTATTTCCAGGGATTGTCTTCACTTTGAGGAGCCAACAAGCCTCCACAATAGGACTTGAAGGAGCGAATCACCTCTCCCTTTGCTTTTGCCTCATGGATGATTTTCAGGGCAGACATGTGGTCAATTCCTGGGTCTAGCCCACATTCGTTGAGAAAAAGAAGCCCTTTGGCTTCAATCTCGGACCGCATGGCTCGCAGTGCTTCACTTTCGTAGGATGCAGTGAAAAAATGTTTGCCCAACTCCAGGCAGTCCCCAGCGACGGTGGGGTGAAGGCCAGCCGGGAGCATGGATATCACTACATCCGCTTGTTCAATTAATTGTCTACGGGAATCCTGTTCAGCTAAATTCACTGCCATAGCCTGTGTATGGGTTCGCCCCTGGAGTTTGGCTGCTGCCTGGCTAGGATCCAAATCGGCTACTAGGAGCTTCCGGTCACCTTGAGCACAGGAGTCGGCTAGGTAATCAATCAAATAGCTGGCAGATTTTCCTGCGCCAAAAATCAAGATGGTGGGCATGGGCTTGAAAATAATAGGTTAAAGTTGCCCCTTTTTTTTGGGCCGAAAAAAGGAAGGGTAAAGAATTAAGGAACATTTATGTACTTTAATCGTTCGTTCCTATCCAAACCAATACTGCTTGTGAAAAAAATTACCGATACGATTGAGTTGGAAGAACTCACTTTTTCTGAATTGGATCCTCGAGAAGCAGCCTTACTCCAGCGGGCACAGGAAATCTCTACGAAGGCTTATGCCCCCTACTCCAAATTTCAGGTAGGGGCAGCGGTTTTGCTCGCCAATGGTGAAATCTACCAATCTTCAAATCAAGAGAATGTAAGTTTCCCGGTAGGCACTTGTGCGGAGCGCTTACTTTTAGGTTATGTGGGTGCCAACTTCCCGGAGCAGGCTCCCCAGACGCTTGCCATTGTGGCGCGGCGTGAGGGTGAGATCGATTGGGCGGGTGTTTCTCCTTGTGGCATGTGTCGGCAGGCAATCAATGAAACCGAAAATCGGTACCAAAGCCCAATCACCATCCTAATGTTGCAACCCAAAGGAGTCGTACTTCGATTCCAAGGGATTCGCCATTTGCTCCCACTCAAGTTTGACGATCTCCACAGTTAGGCGTGAAAAAATCCATCCAGTTTTCATACGAAACCCCCTATTTCCTATCCCATGAACCGACCGGAAAGGAACAAGATGTTTGGATTGTCCTCCATGGCTATGGGCAACTGGCAGAATTTTTTATCCGAAAGTTTCTTCCCCATGCTTCAGAAAATAGGCTATTAATCGCTCCTGAAGGCACCAATCACTCCTACCTCAAGGACTTTCAGGGACGGGTGGGCGCAAATTGGATGACGAGCTACCAGCGGGAAGCTGCCATTGCCAACAACCATCGGTACCTAAATCAAATGATGGAGGAGGTACTCTCCGCCTTCAAACAGGTGCCGCGTTTTCATCTCCTTGGATTTTCACAGGGGGCAGCAACTGCCACCCGCTGGGCCAGCCAATGGGAAGGTAGCCTTGATTCACTTATTCTTTGGGGAGGAGGATTTGCCCATGACCTGGTGCTGGAAGTGGCTAAAGAAAAATTTGCTGCGACTGAGGTAATCCTTGTCCATGGACTGGAAGATAAGTTGGTCACTGAGGAGAGTAAGAAACGTCAAGAGGAGCTTATTTTGGATCTCGGCAAGCCGCTAAACGTGCTTACTTTTTCTGGAGGGCATGAAATAGACCCAAAAACAGTGGAAAGAATTATAAATCAAGGGTTTTAGGCTTATTTTTTTGGGTAGAACTTGCATTTTTTAAAACAATTTGTTGAACTTTCGAACAGTCGTACTTTTAAAATATTTGAACTCCATCCATGCTTTCGCTTACTGAAAAAGAGGTAGATTTAATTGCTACCCAATTGCTTAAAGGCAATGTGTGCTTCTATCAGGTTGACAAGAAGAAAATCCATCACATGCCGGACGATGAAGATCACTTCAACTACGACCTAACGCCAGAGGAGGAAGATATCCTTGACGAAATCGAAGATCAACCAGACAATTTCGCAGAGTTTACTAGGCTAGAACCGTCCCAAGAGCACCAGCTCATGCAGGACTTTGTGGATCGCAGAGTCAAAGAACGGACTCTTGCAGAGGATCTAGTGAGTGCACTAAGCAATCCCAAGGCAACTACTGCCTTCCGATTTCTACTGGATGGCTCCAAATACAAGGAGGAGTGGGCAGAGTTTCTCCGTGGCAAATACCAGGACTGGATCAAGGAACAAGTAGATTCCTTCAACTACGCTGAAGACTAAATCTCAACCGCTCCAAGATTAACGTTCTGGAGCGGTTTTTTTAGGTCTTGTTGCCTATATTCAAATCGTCAATCGGATTTTGATCTTCCCATGAGAAAATTACTCTTTCTCCTCCCTCTCCTCCGCAATTGACGATGCTCCACATTTTTTTTAAGTTGAATTTCAAAGAATTCTCTTAAAATCAATTTTTGAAGTGCGAGTGATGTGACTCCCACCCACAGAATTTCGGGAAGGAATTCGAACTATTTAACACCCCCCTAAAACATAAAAAAACGGTGCAAGCCTTCGCCTGCACCGTTTTATTTATG
>CAMCBC010000210.1 GCA_945872775.1 Spirosoma fluviale
CAAGGAACCAAGAACCCACCTGGGCCAATAAAGTTGGCGATGACGTTGCCAATCAAGATTCCGAGCACCATCCCAAAAATTCCTCCAATCACACAGATAGTAATCGCTTCCATTAAGAACTGCTGTCGGATTTGAAGTGGGGTTGCACCTAGTGCCTTGCGGATGCCTATTTCGCGAGTACGCTCGGTCACCGATACGAGCATGATATTCATCAAACCAATAGCAGCACCCAGAAGGGTGATAAAGCCGATGCCAAAACCACCAACACGCAGGTAGCCGGCCACCTCTTCCAAACTTTCCGCTACGGACTCACTTTTGGACAGTTCAAAGGAGTCTGGTTGCGCAACACGATCCTGACGAATCTTGCGCATCATGCCAGTGGCCTGTCCCATTTCGTAATCAATTTTCCCAGGATCGGAAGCTACCCCCGTGATGCGGTAGTTGAAGGTGCCTCGATAATCAAGTCGCGCCGCATTTTCAATAGGAATCAAAATCTGTCGGTCTGCTCCCTGATCCTGCCCCACTCCTCCTTGCTTGTCCAACACCCCAATAACGGTGTAAGGCTTTCCAAAAATGGTAATGGATTGATTGATGGCTTCTTCCCCCTCTGTAAACAAGGTTTCTTCCAATTCCTTACCGATGATAGCCACATTATTGCCATAGCGAACTTCCATTTGGGAGAAATTACGGCCCTCCAGCAACTTCATGGCTTTGATTGCAAGGTAGTTTTCATCTCCTCCACGAACCCGGATGTTGGGATTGGTTTTTTTGGATCCACGCTTAATCTCAGCAATCCCAGAAGCAGAAGCAAAGACGGTAGAAATGCCGATGGAGGCATATTCCTCCTTGAATTGCTGAGCTTCCCGGAAAGTGATAGGTGGATAGGTTTTTTCGGTTTTGCCCTCCTGAACGACCCTGCCTCCGCTGGAACCGCTACTTACTAGATCAAATGAGTTAGCCCCAAGTCCAGCAAAACTTTCCGCAATC
This sequence comes from Spirosoma fluviale, assembly GCA_945872775.1. Classification (GTDB taxonomy): domain Bacteria; phylum Bacteroidota; class Bacteroidia; order Cytophagales; family Cyclobacteriaceae; genus Algoriphagus. The sequence continues at coordinate 988 of CAMCBC010000210.1, forward strand.
TGGGCCTTGATGCCATCAATCGCGGTCAGCATGCCTACCAAGGAAGATATTCCGATGGCAATAATGGCCCCAGTCAACACCGTTCTGAGAAGGTGTAACTTTACCGAGGTAAGGGCTTCGCGGACATTTTCGATCAAATTCATGGAATGTTCGTTTTGGAACAGCTAGAGCAGAAATTCTCGCTAGTTGAAATCAAGTATATGTAAAAATTAGAATTCACGGCAAGTTACCTTCTAATTTTAGGTATTGATAATTTTGAGTACCTTTTTTGTACAAGGTACCAAGTACCAAGTACAAAGTACGGTATTCTGCTAGCAGAATGCTTGTACTGATATTTGAAAAATTAATTCTCATTTCGATCACAACTTGCATTCCGGGGATACTTGGTACATGGTACTTTGTACTTTGTACCTTTTTCAAATATCGAATATCGAACGTTGAATGTTGAATGGAGAAGTACTTGGTACATGGTACCTTGTACTTCGTACAATTAATCAAACAAATACCAGCTTATCCCCAGATCCAAGAACGACCGATACCCCGTATAGTCTGGAGTCACAAAATAGCCTTCCTGAGCCATCAAACCTGCATTCAGGTGATTGTACTTGAATAGGACCCGAGTTCGGTTGATTCGGAAATCCAGGAATAAATCCAATACAGGGTAACCTAGCACCTCGAAGTTATTTTGTAAGTGAAACTGCTGTAAGGAAGGCTGATACGCATCCGCGTAAAAAGAAGATCGGAAACGCACATCCATCCCCATCTGCACGTAGACATTTTCGTCAAATAGTGGCCCATCAAAATAGAAGCGCGTGTTGTTGTACCAGGCAGGAATTCGAAGCGCATCGGCAGATTCTCCAGAGACCTGGGTGTAGATCAACTCGGAGTCTACCTTAAATTTCTTTCCGATGGGTAGCGTGGCTTTAACCGAAGGCACCATCAAGAAAATCTGCCCAGCAGCCTGTTGGGCGGTCATTGCTGTCCCTAAAAAGACATGATTATTGATTCGTGTCAGGGTCAAACTGGGGCGCAACTGGATTTTTTTCAAAGGAACTTTCACAGTTCCCTTCAACTGATCCACTCCGATATCATTAAAATCATTGCTCCACTCTCGGTGATTGCCTCTGTATTGCTGATGAAACAAACTCGGTTTGTACAAGGCCTTGGTGTAGTCCACATCCAACCAAGGGGAAATAAATAGCCCGTGCAATCGAAAATTGCCTGGCAGCAAATACTCCCCATCCGCCTGCAGCTGCCAGGTATCGGAAAGCTTGCCAATCAACTCCCCACCTATATACACCTCGGTGAATGTTCGTGTGGGATCCGCCAGTTGCGGTGACCAGCGATTGCCATTCCGCAACTTTGCATAGGTATTGTAATAAAAGCCTTTGTAAGTGCCTTTAAGTCCCAACTCATTTCTCCACTCTGCAAAGTCGTTGCGGTTTTGGGTGCTATCGGGATCGATCAAGCGCTCCTTGGGTAAAAATAAACCGTCTGATCCGCTAAGCAAGGATTCAAATACCAGGGCTTGATTTTTACGGTCCAGTACGTGGTAAAACTGCAGGCCATTGCCGAGCTTGAACTCTTGGTATAAATGGTACTCCTGTCTCAGTTCTCGGGCCCTGGACTGCTGCAGCCAAACTTTGGCATCCTCATAGGTAAAGTAAAGCGAGGTAGGATCCACCTCCGTAGGAACAATTCCTCCAATCTCGTTGACTACATGCTTCATCCGAGAAAAGGAACCCAATAGCCAGTACCTGCCATTTTCAGAGCGGTAGTTGGTATGCAAAGAATAGGCATTCTGCACGACCATATTGTCCTCCCGCTTGGCAGGATTCAGTGTTTTGCGCACCCGCTGCGTGGAAAAATCAAAGCCAATATTCCAGCGTGGATTCACATTTCGCGCAAAAGATAGGTCGAGCATATTCCGGTGTCCACCTCCAAAAAAAGCTGCCATTTCCGTGAATGGGGACTTGCTATCGTAGAACTTCCGCTGAGAAGGGTCCTTAAAATAGAGGTCATAGGCATCAAATCCTGAGCTCAACCCGATTTGTTCGGGAAGGCCAAAATAAACTGGCTTGGCAGCCGAACCAATGTTGCCCAGATCCTGGTACTTCCAGCCTGACTTAGCCACCGGGTCGTAGTTGTGAAAATTAGTGAGTAAGGTATCTACCTCATACAAGACCAGGCTGTTGCGCTTGATGGCCTGCTCGTAAAAATAGAGCGTAGTCTTAGGTCCATAGACCTGCTTGGTACTGTCGTCCAGAAGTGTTCGTCTGCCTTCTGGATCTTCTACCTCCTTGGGGTCGGCCAGTTGCCTCCCGGGACGAGCAGCGGCAGGATTACCAGGATTTACCGGTTGGTTTGGACGAGGAACAGGGCGCTGTCCAAAAGCAGCTTGTGCTATTAGAAGTAAGCTAACTATCGAAAGACTGAGGAGCTTCCTGATCACGGGTGAAGAAGGTTTTTTCGTAGCCTTTGGAGCAGCTGCGCCTCTTGACTTGGGTCGAGCGCTACCTGAATAGGCAGGGCAAAAATCGGAATTTTCGACCACATTTCGGTCGCAGCAAGGGATTTAAGTTTCACTGCATCCTTTTCTGTAGTCAACAGCACGGCATGTTGCCCCTTTTCTTGTCCCAAAACCTCCAAAATCCGCCCTGCATCTTCTGAGTTGTAAGCATAGTGATCTGAAAAGGAAAAGGATTTTACCACGGTAAACTGCTGCTGGCAATAGGTAAAAAACGGCCCATTATCCGCCAGACCTGCAAGCGCAATGACCGAAGTAAAGTCGGTTTGGGCAGGCCCAGCTACCTGATAGGGCTCCCCGTAACTGGTGGAAGAATACAAGAGTAGTGCATCTGGATTCAGGTAAGGAGCTAAGCTCTGTGCCAACTTATTTTTCTCATCCAAACTCAGTTCTGCCGGGCACTTGGTCACCACCACCGCCTCTGTCCGGTTCGCACCTGCCCGAGACTCCCGGAGTCTGCCCATGGGAAGAAGGTAATCTTTGGAGAA
>CAMCBC010000211.1 GCA_945872775.1 Spirosoma fluviale
TCCATTGTTGAGGTGGAGCATGTTGCGAGAAAATTGGTAGTGGTAGCCATGGGTTTTATTGAATTGAAACTTGTCCCAACTTTCAAAAGTGGTCACCTGCTTGAGTCGTGTAGGGTGCTCTGGAAGCATGTCTGTCACAAAAATATCCAAATGCCCATCCCCATTTAGATCTGCAATATCAGCCCCCATGGAAGCAGTACTTATGGAGCGCATGGAGGATTCCAAGGATTCGGTAAAGGTTCCGTCTTGGTTGTTGATGTAGAGGTAGTCCTTCTCAAAAAAGTCATTCGAAATAAAAATATCAGGCCAGGTATCTTGGTTTACATCGCCGATCGTGATGCCCAACCCGAAGCCAATCACGGATCCATAAATGCCGGCTTCTTCACTTACATCGGTAAACTTCTCCCCATCGTTACGGAAGAGCTTGTCTCCTCCCACCGGGTCACGCACCGGTCGTTCATTTTGCATCTTGTTAAAGGTGCCAATGGCTTGGTAGGAATTGTTGAGCAGGTAGACGTCCAAGTCTCCATCCTTGTCATAATCAAAAAACACGGCATGGGTAGAAAAACCTTTATCGGCTAGTCCATAGGCTTCGGCCATCTCTTTGAAAGTGCCATTGCCTTGGTTGATAAACAGTTCATTTTGCTTGTTGTCCCCTTTCACATCGCCGGAGTTGCAGACGTAAATATCTAACCAGCCATCTCCATTGACATCTGCCATGGCTACACCCGTACTCCAAGCGCGGGTTCCAGCCACTCCAGCCTTCTCGGTCACGTTTTCAAACTTGAAGTCCCCCTTGTTGAGGTACAATTGATTGGGGCCTAGATTGGCTGTAAAATAGAGATCAGCAAGACCATCGTTGTTCACATCGCCTATGGCAACGCCACCTCCATTGTAGAAATTCCGGTAGGTAAAGACATTGAATGCTTGATCAAAAGTAAGTTCGTTCTTAAAGCTAACGCCTGAAGATGCTGGAGAAATCTCCTCAAATAGGGGAGGAACTTTGTCTTTTGTGCTACAGGCTGAGCCTACAAAGGCAAGGAAAAGTAAACCACCAAGGATCTTTTTCATTCTGGTTTTTGGCTAGGCTTTTTTGGGATGGAAAGGTCTGAGTTTTCTGAGCACACAGCTGCTAAGGGGTTTTTAAAGCCCCGAAAGCCCTGATATGCTGAGCCAAAGGATGAAATCGCTAAATGGGAAAAACTAGCGAACAGTAAATACCAAGGGCTTGTCATGGTTTCGTAGTACGAATAAGTGGGTTTGGTTGTTGGATTGGATCCATTGAAAATCGCGAATCTCTCCCGAGACAAAGAGCCCGCTTTCTTGAGGTTTTAATGCCTTCCATTTGTTGTTTACATCTTTTTCTAGCACCCAAGCATAGCTCCCCAATTGGGTGCCTAGTTCAGGTTTGATCCGACTTTCATTCCCTCCAAGAAGGATTAATGAAGATTTTCCTAGCCGAGGAAGTACGGAAATGGCATGAACAGGAGCATACTGGACCTCTGCAGGGAGTGCCTCTTGGACCATCTTTCCATTTCCTTGGTTGATCCAAAGAGTAGTTTCCATCCAGTCAGCCTGCAAAATTAGTGAATTTGCCCATACCGATTGAGGAAAGAGTTCCTCTAATGCTTTGTCTTTGTAATCAGCATAGCTGAGCACTTGCTTTTTCAAGGAAGGGATTTGCTTGACCAGGGTATTTTTGAGTACCCATGGGATGCTTTTCCCATTTTCGTGGTGATGAAGGATTTGTTCGATCGAGCCGTTTTGATCAAAGTCATTGATTGCCAATCGCAAGGGTTTTGTGGCACTGGTTCGTAGTCTGGAATTGGTACCGGAGTTTCCTGCAAGTAGGTCCGTCTTCCCATCTCCATTGATATCTCCTACATAGATTCGCTTCCAAAATCCTCGCGTATTTTCTAGGCCAAATTGCCCAGTGCGGTTGCTCCAAGCTCCCTGATCGAAGGTAAAAACTTGGAGTGCCATCCATTCCCCTGCTAGCAGGAGCTCTGTTTTCCCATCTCCATCTAAGTCCGCCAAGGCTCCATCGGTCAGCATGCCCAGCGAAGCAAAGGGTTTGCCTAGGGATGTGCTTACATCCGTGAAATTCCCTTTTCCGTCATTTTGCCAAAATTGGACTCCAACAGCAATTCCATAGCCAAAAGGAAATGCCCGTTGTCCTACTATCAGGTCTTGATCCCCGTCTTTATCTCCATCCCAACTCAAAATAAATGAGGTGGGGGTTGCAGTAAACTGCTGACCTGTGCGCGAAAAATTCCCCTTTCCATCATTGAGGTACAAGCGGTCCTGGTAACTAGGAGCAAAATCTGAAAATTCAATTCCTCCGCTGCCTACCAGAAGGTCAGCAGCTCCATCCCCATTGGCGTCAAAGAAGTGGGCTACCACATCTTCAGCAAGGCTATCGGGATCAAATAGGGAGGTTTGGGCCGTAGACCAAGCTCCCGAACTACCTTGCTTCCAAAGGGAAGTGGATTGGCCTTTAGCGCCAGGGATAACTAATTCCATGCGCCCATCTCCATTGATATCGGCTTGGCTTGCTCGAGGCCCCTCGTTACTTATCGACCAAAAGCGGAGACGATCTCGGTCGAAATCCACGAATTCACTTTCTTGGTGCAGGTAAGGAAATGTGAATGCTACAGTAGAAGTAAAGTAGGGAGGAGGAGATTTGATTTCAGTTTGTTGCGTCTTGGCCTCCAATTCTTTCGGGAATAGCACCTGGTTGGCTGCTATTTTGGTTAGTACGGTCCGTTTCCCTGTGGGCCAATTGATGTGTACCGAATCAATCTGCGTGTACTTTCCTATGCCAAAATTCAGTGTTGGATCTACCGAGGACATGTAGCCTTTGACCGGCTGAAATTCCTGAATCTGTGTTTCTCCACCTGTGTAAAGCCTGACTTTTGCACCAAAGGCATTGCCTAGGTCAAGGCTGAGGAAGTTGGTAGTGGTGCCAGGATTGGTATTGTTCTGGTAGACAAAGGCACGTTCATTGAGGTTGTTGACCACCAAATCAAGATCCCCGTCGTTGTCCAAGTCGGCATAGGCAGATCCGGTGCTGAAGGTAAGCTGGTCCAATCCCTGTGATGGAGCTATGTTTTCAAATTGAAGGTCTCCTTTGTTTTTGAAAAAATAATTTTGCTGGGGAACAGAAGGAAATTTATCGATCATTTTGGTAATCAAAATCGAGTCTTGTCGGTATTGATCTATTTTTCCTTGATTGTTGGCATAGAAATCCACAAAGTCAAAGTCGGTCAGGTCTTTGACAATGCCATTGGCGATAAAGATGTCTTTTTTACCATCCAAGTCAGCATCGAAAATCAATGCTCCCCAGCTCCAGTCGGTCGCTTCCACGCCGGCCCATCTTCCTACTTCTGCAAATATCGGGGTGCTATCTTGAGGGTGAATTCCCAAATGCCGTTGTAGGGTGTTACGCGTAAATTGACGGTGGTATCCTGCTGTTTGATTGGCTTGAAACTTATCCCATTCCTCAAAAGGAGTTTTGGATTTGACCCGCGCCAGGTCTTTTGGGAGCATTTCCGTGACGATGACATCGGGCCACAGATCATTGTCTAGGTCTGCGATGTCTGCACCCATGGAACCCATGCTGATTTCAGGCATGGCTTGCGGTAAAATCTCTCGAAAAGTCCCATTTTTTTGATTGAGGTAGAGGTAATCTCGCTCAAAAAAGTCATTGGACACATAGAGATCTGGCCAGCCATCTTGGTTGAGGTCTGCCACAGTCACCCCAAGTCCGTAGCCGATTGCACTTCCATAGATGCCTGCTTCTTGTGAGACATCTGTAAAGCGATTACCCTCATTTCGGAATAGTTTGTTTCCTCCTTCAGGGTCTCGAATTTCCCGCTGCCCTAGGCGCAGGTCGTTGAGACCCACGGAGCGTCCGGAGTTGCTGAGCAAGTACATGTCCAAGTCACCATCCTTGTCGTAATCAAAAAAGACGGCATGCTGGCTGAGGCCTATTGCATCCAA
>CAMCBC010000212.1 GCA_945872775.1 Spirosoma fluviale
TATGGCTGGAATCGGAATGGGGATTATGCACGATGCCATTCATGGGACTTATTCCCAAAATGCAAAGATCAATAAATTGCTTGGCTATACGCTCAACCTAGTAGGAGCGAACGCCACGGTATGGAGAATACAGCACAATGTATTGCACCATTCCTACACCAATATTCCAGAGGGAGACGACGACATCAATGCGCCATTCTTTCTTCGATTTTCTCCACATGCACCAAAAAACAAGATGCATGAATTTCAGCACTGGTACACGTGGATCTTTTACGGCTTATCCACCGTTTCTTGGGTGACATCTAAGGATTTTATCCGATTTGATCGGTATTACAAGATGGGCTTATTCAAGGGAGAAAATGTATACCGCAATACGGTCCTCAAAATCATTGCTTGGAAATTAGTATACTATGCTTTTATCCTCGGTTTACCGATTGCGTTTTCTCCGTTTGGAGTAGGTTCAATTTTGCTTGCCTTCTTGCTCTTGCATTTTATTACTGGTCTCTGCATCTCCTTAGTGTTTCAAACGGCTCACATCATGCCGGAAGTATCTTTTCCTCAAGCCAATGAAAATGGAGTTGTGGAAGGAGAGCGCATGCTGCATCAGTTGGCGACCACTTCCAACTATTCTGAAAATAGCCCCTTGTTTTCTTGGATGATTGGCGGTTTGAATTATCAGGTTGAACACCACTTGTTTCCGGATATCTGCCACGTACATTACCGAAAAATCGCTCCGATTGTGAAAGCAACCGCAGCTGAATATAATATTCCCTATTACACCAAGAAAACATTTTTTGATGCTTTGAAGGCCCATGCAAAAATGCTGTACCAACTCGGTCGATTAGAAATGCAGCCTGTTAAAGCTTAAAACCAACTTATGAATCAATTTACCAAGAAAAATACCAAACCGGCTCCGGCTCGAGGAGCAAATCCAGATCGAAGACAGGTAAAAAAGAAAGAATCGACCCTAGACCCACGACTTTTCGTAAAGAAAGCACAGCCGAGTGGTCAGGAGGGATTTCGAACCGAAATAACCTTTACTGAATTGGGCCTAAGCCCGAAGTTGCTTCAAAATATCCTCGCTAAAGGGTACGAAACTCTGACAACCATCCAAGAGCAATCCATAGCGCCTCTCCTCAAAGGAAGGGATGTATTGGCAATTTCGAAGACAGGTTCCGGTAAAACGGCAGCCTTCTTGATTCCGATCATTGAGCATGCGCTCAAAGATCCTCGTAATTACACCGCCTTGGTAGTGACTCCTACTCGTGAACTGGCTTTGCAAATTGAAGAGGAATTCAAAAGCCTTGCTGCTGGCATGTCCTTGTATTCGGCCACCTTTATCGGAGGAACGAATATCAACTCGGATAATCAGAAATTGGAGCGGAAACTTCAGGTGATTGTTGGTACTCCAGGAAGGCTTTTAGACCTTTCAGACCGACGTGTTTTAGATCTTAGAAAAGTGAACACCTTGGTCTTGGATGAGTTTGACCGCATGTTGGATATGGGTTTTGTCCTAGATGTCAACAAATTGGTCAACCGAATTGGGGCCAGAGATCAAACCCTCTTGTTCTCGGCTACGTTAGAACCAGGACAGAAAAAGTTGATAGATGGATTGTTGACTAATCCTGTTGAGGTGAAAGTTTCTACAGGAGCAACTACCAACGAAAATATTGAACAGCAAACCATTCGGGTACCCGAAGGACAGGATAAGTTTGAGGTATTGGCAGATTTATTTGCAAACCCTGAATTGGAGAAAGTAATTCTATTTACTGAAACCAAAAGGCTAGCGGATCGTTTAGCCAAGAAGTTAATTCAAGCCGGTATTAAAGCCGGCCAAATCCACGGAGATAAGTCCCAGAATTTTCGAAATAGAATGATCGAGGAATTCAAAAATGGGGAGATCCGCGTGTTGGTAGCAACTGACGTTGCCGCCAGAGGGATCGATGTAGCTGATGTGAGCCATGTGATCAACTATCAGCTACCGATGACCATGGATGCCTACATCCATCGTATCGGAAGAACTGGCAGAGCCGGCAAAGTAGGTCATGCCATCACATTTGTAAACTAAACCACTTGCATGTCAAAAAATCAAAACACATTTATCAAAAAACAGAAGGCGGAACTTAAAAAGAGAAAGCAGAAAGATAAAATGGAGAAGAAACTTGAGCGAAAGGGACAACCAAAAGATGGAAGTCTCGACAACATGATCGCTTATGTGGATGAATTCGGAAATATCTCTGATACTCCCCCAGAACCGCCAGTAGAGAAAAAATTTAATTCAAATCAGTCCAATCAAAATCGAGTAAAAACAAATTAAAATTTCAAAAATCATGAATGAAGGAACAGTAAAATTCTTTAACACAACCAAAGGCTTTGGATTCATTACCCCATCTGATAACAGTGAGGACGTATTCGTTCACCACACAGGTTTGGTTCACGAAATCCGTGAAAATGACAAAGTGGTTTACGAACTAGTACAAGGAAAGAAAGGCATCAATGCCGTAAACGTAAAAGTGGTTAAGTAATCACACTACTACCCTTGAGGTAAAATCCCCAGGTGATGCAATCGCTTGGGGATTTTTTATTTCATTTTTTCAATCAAGAAGTTTAGCTTTAACAACTCCTTGATTTAGTTTTGAATTTTAAGTACTACTTACTTTAACTCCATACTTCAATACCCGAAACCCATGAAAAATAGCCCGATTTACCTCATTTCTTTCCTACTTCTACTTTCTTGTGCTCCCAAAGAAAAGGAAGCAGATACGCTTTCGAGCGCTAGTTCAGAAACCAACCTAAATAATGCAGCTATGCCAGATTCCGTTCTTCGCCATGTAGTCCTTTTTGGATTTAAAACAACTTCCTCTCAGCAAGATGTCGATGGGATAGTCGCAGCTTTTCAAGCACTTCCCTCAAAAATTACAGAGATCAAGGGCTTTGAATGGGGAACCAACTCCAGTCCAGAAGGGCTCAACCAGGGCTTAACGCATGCCTTTACCGTAACCTTCCACTCGGATGCGGACCGTGATACCTATATCCCACATCCCGCACACCAAGAGTTTGTAGCGCTCTTGGGTCCACATTTGGATAAGGTGACGGTAATTGATTATTGGACGAAGGAGTAACCTGCCTGCGGTAGGCAGGCCTGCTTAACTTCCTGCCTTCCAGGTAGTGTCTCTTTTCTTGCCTCTCGGTTCTTTTTTCTGGAAGCGTCTTGCTACTTGATACTAGTTACTTGATACTTAACCTAATGTCGAATGCTGAACGCTTAGTGCAGAATGAAGAAGTGGAGATTCGTGTAACATACGAATCTCCTAGTATGATGCATAAAGTCTCGTTTCCTGCCTTCGGAAGGCAGGCTTACCTATCTTCTTGCTTGAGGCAGGTGTGATATTTCTCTCCAAACATGTGGCCTTGAAATCGAGTTAATGGGTATGCAGTATACACTCCTTCCTCAGGAATCTAGGAACCTGCTTCCTTTTCAGGGGGAAGCTTATTTCCATCCTGATTTTTTTTCGACTGGAGAAGCGGATCTTTATTTCAAACAACTTCAGGAAGGATTAGCTTGGCAGCAGGAGCCGATCTGGATGTTTGGTAAACAAATCCTTCAGCCTCGACTAACGGCGCTCTATGGGGATCCTAAGGTACCGTATGGGTATTCTGGGATTGCGATGCAGGCCTTTCCATTTACTGCAGAATTGGAAGGCATCAAACAGCGATTGGAGGAATTCACGCAGCATGAGTTCACGCACGTGCTCTGCAACTATTACCGAGATGGCCAGGACAGCATGGGTTGGCATCGGGACAACGAAGCAGTTCTAGGCAGAAACCCAAAAATTGCCTCGATTACCTTTGGTGCTAGCCGATCTTTTCAACTGCGGCCCTACACCCTAAAAGAACCTAAAATAAATCTTGAACTCTCCCATGGAAGCTTATTGCTCATGGAAGGCGAGAGCCAACACTACTGGGAGCACC
>CAMCBC010000213.1 GCA_945872775.1 Spirosoma fluviale
TTGGCATCACGCCGGATGTGATGAATAACGAGCAGCGTTTGATGCTATTTGAAATCATTCAAAAGTCAGGTGCTGAAGTCATCGATTTGTACACACCCTTGATGGATCGCCCTGAGCTATTGCCCGATGGAGTACATCCCAATGCAGAAGGACTGAGAATCATGGCCCGCGTCATCAGTAGGAGAATAAGGATGTAATTCATCCAACCCCTAAAAACAAAAAACCACAGCCTTGAAAAAAGCTGTGGTTTTTTAAGTTAAATGAAGAAATTACTTTCCAGCAAGTGCATTTGCACCTGCCACAATCTCTAGAATTTCGTTGGTGATAGCAGCCTGACGAGTACGGTTGTACATCAGCTTCAGCTCCTTCAGAAGCTCGCCCGCATTTTCTGTAGCCTTATCCATCGCAGTCATTCGTGCACCATGTTCAGAAGCATTGGATTCGAGCACTGCTTTGTAAAATTGAATTCTCAAAGAGATAGGCACTAACTCTTCGATAATGTAGGTTCGTGATGGCTCCAAGAGGTAATCTGTTTCAGTAGAATTTCCCTCCTCACCTTCTTGAGGAGCCATAGGCAAGAACTGCTCTACGCGCACCAATTGGGTAGCCACATTTTTAAATTCGTTGAATATCAAGACCACCTGGTCGTAATCACCTGCCAAAAAGCCATCCATTGCATAGGAAGCAGCTTCTTTCACTACATCAAAGTTCAATTGCTGGAAGACCCCGAAATAGGTATCAATCACGGTGTAGTTGGACTTCTTGAAGTATTCGTATGCTTTTTTACCGAGTGGAAGTACGGTAATTTCAGCCCCTCCAAATTGCTCTTTGATGGCTGTATTTGTTGCCTTTAAAATATTGGTATTGAACGCCCCGCAAAGTCCCTTATCTGAAGTAACAGGTACTAAAAGCACCTTTTTCACCTCACGCTTCGTTGCAAAGACAATGTCTGAATCCCCTTCTGAGGCTGCAGATACATTGTTGAGGATTGCGGTCAACTTTTGTGAATAAGGACGCATCTGAACGATCTTTTCTTGCGCTCTTCTAAGCTTAGCAGCGGAAACCATTTTCATGGCTTTCGTGATCTGCTGCGTCGACATGACCGAATTTATTCGTTGCTTTACTTCCTTGAGGTTAGCCATCAGAGATTGCTTTGTGCGTATAACAAGCCCTGCCAGCTAGCCGGCAGGGAATTAATGGAATTTACTTCGCGTACTTCGGTGCTAGTTCAGCGGATGCAGTAGCAAGAATTTTGCCTGCGCCATCGATATCACCTTTCAAAATCAATTGAATTGCTTCTGGATAAGAGGCCTCCAACAAAAGGTAGAACTCCTTCTCAAAAGCTCTCGCTTTTTCGACAGGCACCAAATCCATCAGACCTTTGGTAGATGCATAGATGATGGCAACCTGATTTGCTACGGAAACAGGCGAATACTGTGCTTGCTTCAAGATCTCCTGGTTACGACGACCACGCTCGATCGTACGCTTGGTAGAAGCATCCAGGTCAGACCCAAACTTGGAGAAAGCTTCCAATTCACGGAATTGTGCTTGGTCCAACTTCAAGGTACCTGCCACTTTCTTCATGGATTTGATCTGCGCGTTACCTCCCACTCGAGATACAGAAATACCTACGTTGATCGCTGGACGAATACCAGAGTTAAACAAGTTGGTTTCCAAGAAAATCTGACCGTCAGTAATGGAAATTACGTTGGTTGGAATGTACGCAGACACGTCACTCGCTTGAGTTTCGATGATTGGCAATGCAGTCAAGGAACCTCCACCTTTAACCAATGGACGGATAGAATCAGGGAGATCGTTCATCTGCTGCGCAATCGCATCAGACTGGTTGATTTTTGCCGCTCTTTCCAATAGTCTGGAGTGCAAGTAGAATACGTCACCTGGATAGGCTTCACGTCCTGGAGGTCTTCTCAAGAGTAGGGAAACTTCACGGTAAGCTACCGCTTGCTTCGAAAGATCATCGTAAACTACAAGGGCAGGACGACCGGTATCTCTAAAGAATTCACCAATCGCAGCACCTGTAAATGGAGCAAAGAATTGCATTGGAGCAGGGTCAGAAGCAGGAGCTGCTACTACCACTGTGTATGCAAGCGCTCCGCCTTTTTCAAGGGCAGCCACCACACCAGCTACTGTAGATGCTTTTTGTCCAATAGCGACATAAATACAGAATATAGGCTCTCCTTTGTCGTAAAATTCACGCTGGTTAAGGATCGCGTCAATAACTACAGCAGTTTTACCTGTTTGACGGTCACCAATTACCAATTCACGCTGTCCACGACCAATTGGAATCATGGCATCGATAGATTTGATACCTGTTTGAAGTGGTTCAGTTACTGGCTGACGGTAGATTACCCCAGGTGCTTTACGCTCCAAAGGCATTTCATAAAGGGGACCGGTAATTGGGCCTTTACCATCAATCGGGTTACCTAGAGTATCTACGACACGGCCAAGCATTCCTTCACCTGCCATGATGGAGGCAATTTTCTTAGTTCGCTTCACGGTATCGCCTTCTTTCACTCCTTTGGAGTCTCCAAAAAGTACGGCACCCACATTGTCCTCTTCGAGGTTAAGTACCATGGCCTTGAGGCCATTGTCGAACTCCAACAATTCACCGGCCTGAGCCTTGGAAAGTCCATAGATACGGGCCACACCATCCCCTACTTGGAGGACTGTTCCCACTTCTTCTAGTTCGGCTTCGGTTCTAGCACCAGAGAGTTGTTCTCTCAAAATTGCTGAAACTTCATCAGGTCTTACTTCTGCCATGATAGGATACGATTAAATATTTTCGTTAAAACTGTTTTTCGTAATGATTTTGAGTGAACTGCACGCGAAGTGCGTTCAATTTGCTACTGATAGATTCGTCTAATTGACGGTCGTTGACATTGAGCACAAATCCTCCGATTAGGGAAGGATTAATTTTCTCCTGCAGCTGTACTTCTTTCAAACCACTGATCTGCTTCACCAAAGCAACCACCTGCGCGCGTTGCGTTTCAGTTAGTGCGGTGGTCGTGACCACTTCTGCCACCTGGATGGACCGATACAAGTTGTACTGCACAATAAATTCCTTTGCCACGTCCAACAAGATGTCCTCTCTATTTTTTCGAGATACAATCTCAAAAAAAGATAGGGTCAATGGACTAGATCCCTTGGCAAAAAGGGCCTTTAATACATTTAATTTTTTATCAGAGCCCAATACAGGGTTGGAAAGCGCTAAACCCAACTCACGGGAGCTTTTACCCATGGCAGCTAGAGACTTGAAGTCTTCGAAAACACCTTCCAGCTGTCTTTTTTCTATGGACAAATCCAAAATTGATTTGGCGTAACGGGAGGCAACTCGCTGGTTAGACATGCCGAATTAGTTAAGCTTAAGATCTTTGATAAACTGGTCAACAAGCTCTACCTGAGCTTTGTCGTCCGAAAGCTTTTTGCGGAGTAACTTCTCAGTTACATCCAAAGTCAATAGGGCAACCTGATTTTTAACTTCGCTCAAGGCTGCTTTCTTTTCTGTTTCAATCACTGCTTTTGCTGACTCAATCAACTGAGCCCCTTGCTTAGCAGCTTCGTTTTTGGCGTCATCAATCATTTTTACTGAGGCTTCATGCGCCTTTTTCAAAATAACATCTCGCTCCAATCTAGCCTCTTGAAGTAGCTTCTCATTTTCCGCCTTCAAGTTGGCCATTTCGTTTCTGGCTTGTTCAGCAGATTTTAAAGCACCATCAATGCTGGCCTCTCGTTCAGCCAAAGAAGCCAAAATAGGTTTCCAAGCAAATTTGATTAGAATAAACAAAAGGGCTAAAAAGCCGAGTAATTGCCAGAAAATCAGACCGGCACTAGGTATGATTAGATCCATAGTAGGAAGGATTAATTTCGTTTTTGTTCAAAAGAAAGGGATTGGCCTAGCGCCAATCCCAATTCATTTTGTCTTAGAAGAAGGCGATGCCACCTGCGTTCAAT
>CAMCBC010000214.1 GCA_945872775.1 Spirosoma fluviale
ATCGTTGACCAGGTAGCGGGTAGGAAAATTATCGCTTCCATCGACCACCACATCGTAGTGGAAGATGAGTTCTTGGGCATTTTCTACCGTAATAAATTCAGGGATGGCCTTCCACTGAATGTCGTTGTACTTTTCTTGAAAGTAGCGCACGGCTGTTTGGGCCTTATTTTTTCCCAGGTCCTGAATCCCAAAAAGTACTTGGCGGTTGAGGTTGGAGAGGGCTACAACATCTCCATCCACCACACAAATTCTTCCGACGCCCGCGGCCGCGAGGTACAGTAAGGCAGGGCAACCCAGCCCACCTGCTCCGATCACGAGGACGGAGGCATGCTTGAGTTTGGCTTGGCCTTCCGGTCCAAAGCCTGGAAGAATTACTTGTCTTTCAAATCTATCCATGGGTTTAGCCTCCAGAAAAAGGGGGAAGTAGGGCAATCTCCTGCCCTTGGGAAATATCTGTGTCTGCTTGCAGGAGCTTGCGGTCCAGCGCCATTCGAAAAGTCATGCCCTTCAGCTCAGGAAATTGTGCGAGGAGCTGCTGCTTCAGTACTTCTGAGGAACCAGGATTCTCAATTTCAAGGGAATATGTGCCCATCTTTTCAGCGAGCATTCCAAAGGCTTTGAGGTGAATTCGATCCGGCATGATTGATTTTTATTAAATACTAAATATAGGAGATTCTAAGGTATTGTTGGGTAAGTCAGCTATTAAAATGGCTGTTAGGATTAGAACCTACCTACAGCACATAGCAATACATATCATTAACCCATGGTTTTAACTATGGGAAGACAATCATAACTGAAGATCCCAGAGAGTCTCCAGCAGCGTAGGGTACAATTCGGTCATGCCTACGGCATTTGCCAGCACACAGTTAAGTTTCATCCCCGCCAATGAATTGGCGGGTTAGGATTAGCTCGTCCGCCGCTGCGGACTTATAAGAAGGGCAATACAATTGATGGGAGATAAAACCAATAACTTCCATCATCCACTTCCCAGTCTGCCGCGGCAGACGACTCATACCTAACCCATGGTTTTAACCATGGGTAGACAATCACAACTACTGATACGTGAGTCCCCATCGGTGGACGGTACCATCGAGAACTAGAATAAGGAAAACATACTCTGGTAACCATCGACAGTCAAGTCTGCCGCGGCAGACGACTCATTCTTAACCCATGGTTTTAACCATGGGTAGACAATCACAACTCCTAAAACGGGAGTCCCCAGCGGTGGACGGTACAAAGCCTAGTCTCCGTACCCTACCCAAAAATCAGTTTCACCGCAGCAAAAGCCAGCACAAAAGCCAAGAGGTAGGTGAGGAATTTGGGAGTCCATTTTTTAGCTCCGAAATAGGCTCCCAAGGCACCGCCGGCCACGGTGAGTGGAAGCAGCATCCATAGTTGGGGACTCAGCTCCACCTGAAAAACGGAAGCACCTAGAAATCCAGCAATCGAATTCACAAAAATAAAAAGCGCACTCACCGCAGCGGTTTCCTTCACTCCCGTCCAGCCCAATAAGAGCAAAATGGGAGAAAGTATAATCCCTCCACCAATGCCAATCATCCCGGAAAGCAATCCAATACTTCCTCCGAGGATAGCTACCATCCAGGGCTGCTGGGTGAATTTGGGTTGGGCCGATACCGGAAACAGTCCTGCAAATTTAAGCACTGGAAAAAGTAGCAATACCCCCAACACCTGCTTGTAGATCCCAGTATCCAACAAAATCCTGCCCCCAAGGTAGGCTGCCGGAACGGAGAAAATCACCAATGTAAGGAATAGCCGCATGGGGAAGACTGCTGCTTTTCGGTAATTCAAAAATGAAATCAAGGACACAAATACATTCAAAATCAAGGCGGAAGGACGGATTTCCTGCGGAGCAAAGCCCAGAAGGGCTAAAATCATCAAGTAGCTACTCGCTCCCCCATGCCCCACTGCCGCATACATAAATGCCGCAAAGGGCATCAACGCATACAGCAAAATCTCCCAATTTACCCCTCCTAACTCCATGGATAAAAAGGTAAAGCTGTACCGGCCTCCACTTCAGAAAGTTGCTCCCCTACTTCTACCAAGCCATCGGCAATCCCAAAGGAAAGTAAGTTGAAGGATTCTTGCCCAGGCAAGATTTCCACCTGTCCAGCCACCAGACGCGCTTTAAGAAATACGGTCAACTTCGCTTGCTTTTCCCAGTTGGTAGCCAAGGGATAGGGGATTGACTGCTCCCAAGCGGCTGGATTTCCCATCCACTGACCTAGACTCGGTTTGACATACTGCATGAAGCAAGTCAGCACCGAAGCAGGGTTGCCCGGGAGGGCAAAGATTAATTTATCTTCTTTAATTCCGGCTAAAAGAGGCTTGCCTGGCTTTTGCTTGACTTTGTAAAACAAGGTTTCCACTCCGTTTTCTGCCAACCCCTCTTGAACAAAATCGTAATCACCCACGGAGATACCTCCGGTAAGAAGCAGTAGATCGGCGGAGGTTAGCGCTTCACCGATGACGCGGATGACTTCAGCCGAATCATCCTTCACCTTATAAACCTTTACGTCCAAGATCCCCAATTGACTCAGGTAACCTAGAAGAGCGGGTCCATTGGCATTGTAGATTTGTCCAGGTTGCAGGGCCTGCCCTAGCTCCACCACCTCATCTCCGGTCAGGATGATGCTCACTTGTGGCGCTGCAAAAACAGAAACCTCTTCAATCCCTAATGAAGCCAAGAGTCCAAGCGTTCCTGGAGTAATGCGTGTTCCTGCTGGTAAAATCAACTGTCCCTGCTCACACTGCGATCCTGCCCGGCGCAGGTTCATTCCTTGGGTTAATTTTCCCCTTTCAAAAAATATAAGGCCTCCTTTTACCCGCACCCATTCTTGATGTACGATGGTATCGGCCCCTTGGGGAACTGGTGCCCCTGTAAAAATTCGAACTGCGGTTCCCTTTTGAAGGGAAAAATCAGGATAGGCACCGGCCTGTACCACTTGTGCAAGTAGTCGACTTTCACCCTCATCTTCCCAAGCAATTGCATAGCCATCCATTCCAGAATTGTCAAAAGAAGGCACCTGCATCGGCGCATAAATGGGAACAGCAGTCCAGTACCCTAGCGATTTTTGAAGGGGCAGGGGTACTTTTTCCCCGGCTAGGGAAAGACCTTTCAGAATTTCCTTGGCTTCTTGAACGGAAATAAATTCTTTCATTATCCTCCTATCGTGATCATGCTGCGGTTTTCGATGGCACCAGGGTCTGCCTGGCTATAATCTTGGCTAAACTGCCCGCCCAAGGCCGCATGTTTTCTAGCGAGCGACTGCAGAATAAGGGGAGTAACCTCCTGTCCTTGGCGAAGTGCTCCGAGCAAATCGAGCTCCTCCTTTCCAAAGAGGCAGTTTTTAATCTTTCCATCCGCGGTAAGTCGTAGCCGATTGCAGCTTCCGCAAAAGTGCTCGCTCATGGTGGTGATGAAGGCAAAGGTTCCTATATAACCAGGAACCTGGTATTTTTTGGCCGTGTCGTGAGTTTTATCCTCCAACTTGACCACTTCTACTTCCTTTTTAACCCATTCCAGCATCTGGGGGGCAGTAATTACTTGTTTGGCTTGCCAATGATTGCCAGTAAAGGGCATAAACTCAATGAATCGCACATGCAGTGGAAGGTCTCGGGTCAAGCGCACAAAGTCGATCAGCTCCTCTTCGATCTGTCCCTGCAGGGCTACTGCATTGATTTTAACGCGAAACCCTTCTTGGAGCAGGAGCAGGATATTGGCCCATACTTGGTGAAACTGGTCCCTGCGGGTGAGTTTGAAAAATTTTTCGGGTTGGAGGGTATCCAAACTCACATTGATGGAGCGAACACCCGCTTTTTTAAGGGCCTCTAGGTACTGTGGAATCAATATTCCATTGGTGGTCATAGTGAGTTCGACTGGAAGTCGAGCGAGTTCTTCCAGAATCTGCCCAAAATCCTTTCGCACCA
>CAMCBC010000215.1 GCA_945872775.1 Spirosoma fluviale
TGGCGCCCCAAGTTTGTGTACCACTACATTCAGAACAACTACATTGCCCCTGACTTCATTGTAGATATCTCCCAATTTTGGGATAAAAAAGTAGCAAGTATTGCCGCATTTGGATCTCAGTTTTACAATCCAGAGAGTCAGGAACCCGCTAGCTTTATCTCTTCGCCTGAATTTTTACCCTTCATTGAATCTAGGGCACGGGAGTTGGGTCACCGGATTCAGGTAAAATATGGTGAGGGATTTACTGTAGAGCGATTTATTGGTGTTTCTGACCTTTTTGATCTGAAGTAATCAAGGCGCCAACCTTACTTTTTTCCAATTCATTTCTCCTTCCAATTCGTAGCAAATGCGGTCATGCAATCGGCTTGGTCGCCCTTGCCAAAATTCGATTCGATGTGGTGTCAGGCGGTAACCGCCCCAATGCGCAGGTCTTTGAATCGAATTCAATTTAAATTCTTCCTCCAACCTTTTTTGGGAATCTTCAATGACGCTTCGATCTGCAATCACTTGACTTTGTGGGGAGGCCCAAGCACCGATCTGTGAACTGAATGGTCTCGATAAGAAGTAGGTATCTGATTCCTTTTCACTGATTTTAGCAATCGTCCCCACAACCCGTACCTGTCGTTCAATTTCAGCCCAGAAAAAGTTTAGCGAAGCTTTAGGAGATGCTTCCAACTCTTTTCCTTTAGCACTTTCATAGTTTGTAAAAAACACAAATCCATGGTCTAGTTCTTTCAAAAGCACAATTCGGGAATTGGGAAAGCCATCATCAGAGATGGTGGAGAGGCACATGGCATTTACTTCTAGGGCTTCTGCCTGAATTGCTTCTTGCATCCAGTGACGGAACTGCAGCAGGGGATCACTTGCTACGTCCTGAATTTCCAAAGATTTAAGGCAATAATCTTTTCTAATATCGGCAAGTATCATAAGGGGTACTAATTTGAAGTAAAATTTATGGCGTCTGGATTTGGCGTTTTCCTACCAAAAATTAAATTTAACGAATCTTAAACTACTTTTCTACATGAAGCTGGATAGGAATCAGGTACCTCAAGCTGGAAGCTTGTTACTTTCAGAGCCATTTTTGCAAGATGAAAATTTTAGCAGAGCTGTGGTATTGCTTTGTGAACACGAGGAGGAAAGCGGGACTATTGGTTTTGTGATGAATAAACCCTCCATTTTAAACTTGGGTGACTTAATCAATGGGCTTGATTTGGTAGATGCTGAAGTATTTGTCGGAGGTCCAGTGGAACAGAATACACTCCATTTTATATATTTTGGGGATAAACAGATCGAGGAAAGTAGACCCTTGGGAAATGGGGTGTGGTGGGGTGGTGATTTCACGACTTTGGTGGAGCTGATTAATTCTGGAAAATTAAACCTAAGTCAAGTTCGCTTTTTTCTTGGATACAGTGGCTGGAGCCCAGGGCAACTTGCGGATGAACTCTCTGAACAAACCTGGATAGTTTATTCAGAGTCCTTTGTTCAGGAACTTTTTGAAAATTCAGCAGATCAATTGTGGAAATCTCTCATGAAGCGACTAGGAGGTGAGTTTGAAATTCAATCAAATTATCCAACTGACCCACGATTAAATTAGTCAAAATGCCTACCTTTGGTGCAATTGCAAAGTTTACGTATTGTTTTTTATGACCAAGAAAAGTAAAGAACTGTCTGAAGAGGACAAGGTGACCGAAACCCCTAAAAAAGGGACAAGAGGTAAAAAGATTGTTGTGGAACAAACTCAAGTTGAAGATGCTACAGAAGAAGCTGCTCCTCAAGAAGTAGCTACAGCTTCTGTTGAAGGTGCAGTTCAGGATGAACCCGAAGTTGCACAAGCTGAAATTGCGCAGGTTGATTCGAATTCGGTTCCATTGGAAATTATTTCAGAATCGGAGGAATCAACTGTAGAAGAGGATCAAGCACCAATCGATTTATCAGGTTTATCTAAAGTTGAATTGCTTGACTTGCTCAAGGAAAAATTGGCACATGGCGTATCTGCAAAACTAGATAAGGTAGTTCATGAAATCAAGGCCGCATTTGAGGAGCTTTTTGTAAAAGAGCGTGAAGAAGCGTTGCAGCAGTTTTTAGGGGATGGAGGAGTTGCAGATGATTTTTCTTTCAGAGGAACTGAGGTAGATAAGGAATTCAATTCCCTTTTCAATGATTTCCGTCATCAGCTAGGTTCCCTGCGTAAAGAAGCTGAAAGACAAAAAGAGAAAAATTTACAGGCCAAAACGGAATTGCTCAATAAGTTGAGAGATCTCGTAGATGGGGAGGAAACGACCTTAAGTATGGCAGCTGTAAAATCCATACAAGAAACCTGGAAAACGATAGGCCCTGTTCCTTTGGCACAGAGCAAAAATCTTTGGGCAAGCTTTAATGCCTTAATGGACCGTTTCTATGACAATAGAAGCATCTATTTTGAATTGAAGGAGCTGGATCGAAAGAAGAATTTAGAAAGTAAGCTAGAACTCTGTGAGAAAGCTGAAGCCTTAAAATCGGTTGAAGATCTGAAGGATGCAATCCGGATGCTAAATGAATTGCATGAAGAGTTTAAACACCTAGGACCAGTTCCGCGAGAGGAACAAGAACAAGTTTGGGTACGCTTTAAAGCAGCCTCTGATGTTATTTACGATCGTAGAAAAGAGTTTTTTGATGGCCAGAAAGATGTACTTAAAAAGAATCTTGTAGAAAAAGAGGCTTTGATTGTTAGTCTAGCGCCTTTTGGTGAATACAAGGCTGACCGCATCAAAGACTGGAATACAAAAACCAAAGAAATCCTAGAAATTCAAAAAGCCTGGGAGACAATTGGTGCTATTCCAAAGGAATCGGGTAAGGATATCAATAAGGCATTCTGGACCTTGTTCAAGCAGTTCTTTCACAACAAGAATTTGTTCTTCAAGGAACTTGATGAGGTTCGTGCAGCCAACCAGAAGAAAGCTGAGGAATTAATCAAGCAGGCCGAAGAGCTACAGGAAAATACAAACTGGCAAGTAACAGCAAATCAGCTTGTTAAATTGCAACAGGAGTGGAAGAAATTAGGTCCGACTCCAGAAAAAAATAGAGATTCTCTTTACAAAAAATTTAAGGAAGCATGTGATCGCTTTTTTGAAAGTAGAAGAAATTCAACCAAAGATTCAAACACTGAGTTTGATGCGAATTTGACCAAAAAGCAAGAGATCATTGCTCAGATTTTGGAGTTGACCAAGAAAGGAGAAGGCCTTGATGAATCTCAATTGAGCAGTTTGGTATCCGAATTCAATGCCATTGGCTTTGTGCCACGCAAATACATCAAAGAGATACAAGCTAAATTTAAAGATGCAGTGGATGCTTATTTAGGAAAGCTTGATTCAAAGGGTGGCGATAAAGACGACTTCTTATTCAGACTCAACTTAAATCGCTTGCAGGCTGATCCAAATTCTGTGAAGACCTTGAATAAGAAAGAGCACGGAATCAGAAAGCAGATTACTGATTTGGAAAACAGCATTACACTTTGGAGAAACAATCTTGACTTTTTTGCTGCTTCCAAGACAGCAGACAAGTTAAGAGAACAGTTTGATGTCAAAATTCAGAAAGCGGAAGAGGAGATCGATAAATTGAAGAAAAAGCTGACGATTCTGAAAGAGTTTTAATATTTAGGTCCTCACTATCTGAAAGATAGCTTGAATCTAAAAAAATAAAGGGAGTGCTTTTGGACGAATAAGCCATTCCTTCTATATTTGCACCACCATAAAGGTAGGCCTCTTTAGCTCAGCTGGTAGAGCAACTGACTTGTAATCAGTAGGTCGCTGGTTCGATCCCGGCAAGGGGCTCATAGTGAAAAAAGGAGTTACAGGAATGTAGCTCCTTTTTTTGTTTTATAAATTCTTTAGAATTAGCTGATCGAATCCGCAAATGCGGCATAATTAATAGGTCACTGGTTCGATAGGCA
>CAMCBC010000216.1 GCA_945872775.1 Spirosoma fluviale
CCATCCTTATAATCCGGCCATCCTGAACTGGTAAGCAAGTAAAAATTGTCGGTATCCCCTTGAGCAATGCGGCCAGTGGCCTGTGCAACAGGAAAGCTTCGGATGCCCATTTGGCTCAAGCCGCTTTTGGAAATGGAAACGAAATAGACCTTTTGGGCATCGTAACAAAACACCAACAAGTCCCCGTCCTTTTCAAAAAACTGAACCGGTTGACCCGGCATGTCCAAGGATTTGAATGGGAATTCTGCATTGGCATCCAGAATCTCCACTTTTTTACCTTCTGAGCCCGCCACAAAGACATAGGAACCAAATGCATAGAGATCTTCAGGCTTGCTGGAAACGGGAATTTTTTTCTTCACTATGCCCCCATCAAGTCCTTGCACCACGGCTACATAGGAAGATGGGGTATTGTAGTTGGCATCGTAAGGCCCATAATCCGAGATAAATAACTTGCTGCGAGCGGTCACGAGCGATCGAGGCTGGTCCAGACCCTTGTCCACGGCACCAATCGACTTGAAATCTCCCGGCTGCACCACCTCCACCTTTCCCGTGTTGGCAACTAGGTAGAGACGGTCCTCTTCGAGCACCAGGTCCTCCAAAAGGCCTGCAAAAGGACGCGCATTTGCAGACTCAAATAAATCGGATGTGAGGACTCCTGTACTTGTATTGAGGTGGGTCACCTCCCCATCGTTGGCCCCAAAAGCACCTTCATTTAGGATTAAAACACCCGTATCGAATGCTCCAAGGGGGCGCTCATCCCCAGTTGGGTCACAAGCGGTCAAAAGAAGTGCCAAGAGGAAAATTGATGAAAATAATGGGCTGAAGTTTTTCATAGAGTAAGCGTTAAATTAAGTTGGTAGGATCGTCCGGGCATGGCCCTTAGGTAAAGCACTTCGTAAGATTGATTGAACACATTGAGCACTTGAAATCGGAGCGGCAACTGGAGGGATTTCCAGTTGACGCCTGAAAAAGAAAGCCCTAGATTACAGAGGGCATATCCTTCTAGGAATCGGGAGGAACCCATCGCAATGCTTCGAGGTCCCACATAAAATCCAGAGAGGTCCATCGCCAGGTCACCAAGGGAGAGTTGCAGCCCTGCATTTCCCTGGTGCTCGGGACTGTAGGGTAGCTGCTTTGATGATTCTTCTGTTCGATCCCGAGTTCGGGAATAGGCGTAGCCCAAATTGGCTTTCCAGTTCCAGGCTCCAGTAGTCCAGGAACTATTCCCTTGGTATTCCAATCCTCGATTGTGCACCTCTCGGATATTTTCTGGGCTCCAGATGGCTCCTTTTGGAAGCCAAATGATCCAGTCGTCCACAAGCATCTGGTAATAGGTTAGGCGTTGTTCCCAAGAAAAAGCCCCCAACTGCTTCAATTGAAATCCAAGTTCTCCATTCTGGCTTTTTTCTGGACGTAGGTTTGGATTTCCTCCCGGACTCCAAAAGCGATCATTCAGCGTGGGGAGTTTGACACCAAGGCCAACCGCTGTTTTGAATAGTAGCTCTGTTTTTTCTCCTTGCACCAACTTCCAATCCAGACCCAGGCCAGGTAGAAAAGGAACTAGTTCATCTCCAAAGGCTAGCTGCCGGAGATTGAGTGAAACAGAGATACGATCATCTGGCTCCCAACCCATGCTTTGATAGGCCTCCAAACGCTGCTCGGTGACGGAGTAGGTACTTAGGTTTGCGGCCATCCAAGTTCCGCGAAGCCCGGCACGAAAAGCCCAATTGCCTACCGAAGGACGTTTCCAATCCAGGCCCAATATTGCCTGCTGCGTTTGATTATCCTGTGCATTAAACTGCAAGCGATCCTGAATAAAGGCTCCCTTGAGCTTCCAGATCGCATTGCTTTGCTGGTACTGGTAATCCACTACCGCTCGAAAACTCTCGTCTTCCTGTACATCTTCCGTGTTGCTGCCAAGAAGGGGCTGAATCTCCCGCTCGGCTTGATTGTACCATACCGAGGCCTTGACCTGAGCACGTGATGTGGGTTGCCACCAGAGTTCCTGTATGACTCCCTGCTGCCTAAAGTGCGCATGTTCCTGCTGCTCCCAAGGCGCTCCTGCCCTCGAAATATCCCGATAGCGGAAGGTATTGGGTTGGTTTTGGCGGTACAACTTGCTTTGAAACCGAACCTTATCTGCTCCATAGCCTGCAGTCAAGGAAGTTTGTGCTAAGCCAAAACTGCCTACCGTCTGGCTCAAGCTACCAGATACCCCTTTTTCCTGCGGAGGGGAAGTGGATAGGTGCACCGACCCCCCAATGGCCTCGTTCCCAAAAAGGGCAGCGGCACTTCCAAAATGCACCTCTACCCGATCGGTAGCCTGTACCGGCAAAATGCTCAGATCACTTTGACCGAGGGAAATGCTATTGAGGGGGACGCCGTTCCAAAACAGAGCAGTATGCCCTGGAGATGTGCCACGAAAAGAGGGTGAGGCAAGCATGCCGGCACCGTATTGTCGTACAAAAATTGGGGAGTTTTCTTGAAGCAGGTCTCCCAAGGAACGGGCTTGGTAACGTGAGAGGGTATTTTTATCGTAGGAAACTAGGGTTTGCCCTGCCGAAAACCGATCCAGCGCTGCTGCATACACTCCCACCTCTGCCAGCACTACCGTATCTTGGGGAGCGGCAAATGAAAGTAAGGAAACAAACCACAGGGCAAAAGTCATTGGGTTCCGATTAGAAGTTCTAGTCGAATCCGGCTTGCGAGGAAAAATAGAAATGAAAAACAGCTCTACCCAAAAAGGGATACAGCCACGATACGCTCCTACCTGCTTTTCCTCCGAAAGCTCAGAATCAAAGATTGAGGCAGGTCTCCTGGCTCGTTTGACTTTTGCAGGCCTTCTCAGCTCCGAGGAACCAATGGCGGGGATTTGCAAAAGTTGTTTCGCTGCAAGACAGCGAAATTCAAACTTACAGTTGCGGGGACAGCTCCGGTATTGCACCGGATTCCCTTTTAATTCCAAGAACCGAAATGCTCGGGTTGGAAACCAAAATCTGAACAAATGACGCGCAAAAAGGTGGGTAATAAAAGAAGGGCTCTCTATTTTTTTTGAGAGTCCAACCGCCCCGCTTACCTTGTGTAAAAATTCTCCAAGGCCTGCATGCATTTGTTTCCAAATAAAACGAGATTGCTACCCTACCGGCTTACCTGCTTGCTGTGTTTGGGATGGGGGCTGCTGCTATATTCCTGCGGAGAAACCAAAACCGAAAACCTGCTCAAAAAATCGGTACCCCTAGATTTTGCCACTGGTTTTCAATTGTATCAAGGAGAAGGATTTTGGGAAATCGAAGTTAGCCAAGGCTATGCAGGTTCCTCGGACACCTACCGCTACCTGGTCCTAGACTCTGGCGTCCAAGTCAATCCGACCGGCTACGATGCCGTGGTGCAGCTTCCCATTGATGAAGTGGTCCTTACTTCCACCACCCAGGTCCCCCACTTGGATGCCTTGGGGCAGACCGATCTGCTGATCGGCTTTCCCCAAACTGACTTGATCTCCTCTACCACGGCTCGAGCGCGAATTGCTGACGGAAAGGTGAAGGAATTAGGTTCGGGCCCTTCGGTCAACCCAGAGCTGGTGCTCGAACTGCAGCCAGACTGGATCATGATCTCTACCTTGGGAGAAGACCTGCGCTACCTGGATATCTTTAAGCAGGCGGGCATTCCTGCACTGATCAATGGAGAATATGTGGAGCAAAACCCGCTTGGGAGAGCCGAATGGAT
>CAMCBC010000217.1 GCA_945872775.1 Spirosoma fluviale
CCTTAAACTCCTGCTTTTGCTTGTAGCTCGCCTTGACCTTCGCGGAGGAGGTAGAGGAGTTGCTGCTGGCAGGTGCTGGGGCAGTGCTCGGGACTTCCTTCTCCTGCTTTTTTTCTGGGCCGGCAAGCTTTCTTTCTTCATCCCACTCACGGAAGTCGGTATAGTTGCCAGGAAAATCACGAATTTCCCCTTCTCCCTCAAACACAAACAAGTGCTCCACCAGGCGATCCATAAAGTAGCGGTCGTGAGATACGATGATCAGACAACCTGGGAAGGTATCCAAGAATTCCTCCAGGATATTCAAGGTCATCAAATCCAGGTCGTTTGTTGGTTCGTCGAGGATCAGGAAGTTCGGATTTTTGATCAGCACCAAGAGCAGTTGCAGACGTCGACGCTCGCCCCCGCTCATTTTTCCGATGGGGGTGAATTGCTGCTTGGGAGGGAATCCAAACTGGGTCAAAAATTGGCTCACCGTGATTGTTTGGCCCTTGTCTAGCACCACCACCTCTGCAATATCCTTCACCACATCGATCAGACGCTTTTCTTCATCAAATCGATCCTCTTCCTGTCTGTAATAGCCAAAGGCTGTAGTTTGTCCAGCAGTCACCTTCCCTTGATCGGGATCAAGAAGACCCGTAATCATCTTTAGAAAAGTGGTTTTACCAGCTCCATTGGGACCGATGATTCCGATTCGGTCCTTCTTTTTGAAGATGTAAGAGAAGTCCTTGACCAGCGTTTTGTCGTCAAAGGACTTTCCAATTTTTTCAATTTCAAGAATTTTATTCCCAAGGCGCTGCGTGGATACTGTCAACTCGATGTCACGCTCCTCCCGCTTGGTAAAGGCCTTCTCCTTGGTTTCTTCAAAGGCATCCACGCGGTACTTGGCTTTGGTGCCTCGAGCTTTGGGTTGACGTCTGATCCAGTCCAGCTCCTTTTTGTAGAGGCTTTTGGCTTTTTCGATTTCGATGTCCTCGATCTGCATTCGCTCGGCTTTTTTATCGAGAAAATAGCCGTAGTTGCCTTGGTAGCGGTAGATCTTCCCCTGGTCCAGTTCCAAGATTTCGTTGGTTACTGTTTCTAGGAAGTAGCGGTCGTGGGTGACCATGAATAGGGCCAGGTTGGCCTTGGAAAGGTACTCTTCCAGCCATTCGATGGTCTCTAGATCCAGGTGGTTGGTGGGCTCATCTAAGAGCAGAAGGTCGGGCTTCTCCAAGATCGCTTTGGCGAGGGCTACCCGCTTGCGCTGTCCTCCGGAGAGGTTGCCTACGGGTAGTTCCGTGTCGTGGAGGCCGAGTTTGCCGAGCACCTCTTTGACTTGGTATTCAAAGTCCCAGGCCTGGAGGGCATCCATTTTTTCAAAGAGCTTGGACATCTGATCCGAGTTGTTCACACCTCGCTCGGCGTCGAGTATGGCCTTGTGGTAGGCTTCAATGACTTGGAGGATTTCGGAATTACTTTGGTCGAAGATCGTTTGGTAGATGCTCAGGTTGCTTTCGAACACCGGGTTTTGGTGGACGTAGGCGATTTTAACCGACTGGTTGAGGGCTACTTGGCCCGTATCGGGAATTTCTTGTCCCATGATGATCTTCATCAAGGTAGACTTGCCTGCGCCGTTGATGCCCACGAGGGCTATTTTTTGTCCTTGGGCAATGCCGAAAGAGATGTTGGAAAAAAGTTTGCGCTCGCCAAAGGCTTTGCTGAGGTTCTCAACGGATAAGTAATTCATGGCGCAAAAGTAAGGGAAAAATAGGGCTAAGAGAAATACGATGGAAATACTATAGAAATAGGGTAGAAATAAACCGAGCCTCAGGCTCGGTGAAATAGAAAATTTTGCTGCTAGTTCAAACTATTTCACCTGCCTGCGGCAGGCAGGCGGAGTCTATTTCTACTCTATTTCAATCGTATTTCCCTTTATTTTTTCACGGAGCAAAGCGGAGTCTATTTCTATCGTATTTCCACTATATTTCTATTCTATTTCCCTAAAAAATGAAAACCATCCACGACATCCTCAAATTAGGGGATCCTAGACTCTACGAGGTGTGTACTCCTGTGCTTCGGGAGGAACTACCAGAAGTGCCTGTTTGGATCCAGCAGCTCCATGAGGCCATGGAAGATGTACGTCGGGTGTATGGCTTTGGAAGAGGAATAGCGGCGCCTCAGCTTGGGATCATGAAACGGCTATTCTACTTACAACTTGACCGTCCTTATGTGGTGATCAACCCCGAATTGAAGGGCTTGAGCGAGGAGGAGTTTGAGCTCTGGGACGACTGCATGAGCTTTCCCAACCTACTTGTACGGGTCAAGCGCCACCAGTCCCTCAGCCTCCACTACTTGGACGAGCAGTGGCAACCGCAAGTGTGGAAGGTAGAAGGAGCCATTTCCGAACTTATCCAACACGAGTACGATCACCTGGACGGGGTGCTTTGCACGATGCGGGCAGTGGATGATAAATCGTTTAAGTGGAAGGAATGAGGGGAGAGCCAAGAGCCGAGAAGCAAGAGATTAGACATAGTATCAAGTAGCTAGTATCAAGTAGCAAGACGCTTCGAGAAGCAAGAAAAGAGACTAGATGCTGCTGGGCAAAAAAGCTTGCCTCTGACCAAAGACTAGTTGTCCCACTTCGAAATTCTTCATTCCGCATTCGGTGTTCAACATTAGTTTTCAATCCGTATTTCGTAGCTCGTACTTCCAATTTCCATCCTTCCCCTATCTTTACCTCATGAACTTTCCTAGCCTTTCCGATATCCGAGCGGCGCATGCCCGAATCCAGCCTTTTATCCACCGCACGCCTATCCTCACCTCGGAGGCTATCGATGCGATTGCAGGTTGCAGCATCTATTTTAAGTGCGAAAACTTTCAAAAAGTCGGCGCCTTCAAGGCCCGAGGGGCGGCCAATGCGGTCATGAAACTTACCCCCAGCGAACGCGAAAAAGGCGTAGCAACGCACAGTTCGGGCAATCATGCCGCTGCGCTCGCCCGTGCCGCTAGCGTGGCAGGGATTCCCTCCTACATTGTCATGCCTTCCAATGCCCCCGAAATCAAGAAGAAGGCCGTCAAAGGCTATGGAGGAGAAATCATCGAGTGCGAACCCAACCTCAAAGCCCGAGAAAGCACCTTAGAGGGAGTAGTCGCCCGTACTGGGGCCGCCTTCATTCCTCCCTACGACTTCCTGGACGTGATCGAGGGGCAGGCTACTTGTGCGCTAGAGTTCCTAGAAGATCAATCGGATCTGGATATCCTAATGGCCCCCGTTGGGGGAGGAGGATTGTTGGGTGGCACGGCCCTCACAGCACATTACCTCAATCCCCAGATCGAAGTTATCGCCGGGGAACCTACAGGGGCAGACGATGCCTACCGCTCCTTTCATGCTGGCTACATCATTCCACAAACAGGCCCAAACACCATCGCAGACGGACTCTTAACCTCTTTGGGTACCATCAACTTCGCCTTAATCCAATCCCATGTCCGCGATATTTTGCTGGCCACTGATCCGCAAATCATC
>CAMCBC010000218.1 GCA_945872775.1 Spirosoma fluviale
GTCCTTGCAAAATGATTGGACCCGTAGTAGAAGAGTTGGCAGGAGATTACGAAGGAAAAGCAGTGATTGGAAAGGTGGATGTTGATGCCAACCCCTCTGTTGCACAAGCTTTTGGCATTCGTTCCATTCCTACTCTCCTATTTTTTAAAGGAGGCGAAATCGTAGACAAGCAAGTAGGCGCTGTTCCTAAGGCTGTTTTGGCACAAAAACTGGATGCGCAACTGTAATTTTCTTGCGATCCTAAGCTAAAGCCGTAAAGTAATCTTTGCGGCTTTTTTTATCTTTCATACCTCCATGGCTGAAGTCTCACTCACCTTAGAAAATTTTTGGACACTCCGCGAACAACTACCCCTGGTAGATGCGCGTAGTGAGGGGGAGTTTGCCCAAAGTCATATTCCTGGGGCAATTAACATTCCCATTCTTAATAATGCCGAACGGATTCAAGTAGGCACCTTATACAAGCAAGCTGGTCCTGAAAAAGCAACCCTAAAGGGATTTGAATTGGTGGGTCCTCGATTTCACCTCATTCAACGGGAAGCTCTCCGTAATTTTCCCAACAAAAAAGTAATGCTCTATTGCTGGCGCGGTGGGATGCGGAGTCAGATTCTTTCCTGGCTCTTGACACAGGTGGGATTTGAGGTGTATCGATTGGTTGGAGGATACAAAACCTACCGCACCTTTACCTTTAACGAAGTACGTAAGTCTTATCCCCTGCTCGTATTGGGAGGAAAAACTGGCGCTGCCAAAACAGTATTGCTTCAAAAGCTGAAAGAACGAGGCGAACAGGTCTTGGATTTGGAGGGTTTGGCCAATCACAAAGGCTCATCCTTTGGAGCGATTGGACTGCCAGCCCAACCTACGGTGGAACAATTTGAGAACCTTTTAGCAGAGCAACTTCGGAACATCCATCCAGATCAAGCCATTTGGGTTGAAAATGAGAGCCGTCGAATTGGTCGAATTATACTACCTGATTCCTTCTATTTGCAGCTGACACAAAGTCCACGCATAGAAATTGAGAAAACGGATACCGAACGTATTGCCCACATTGCAAGCGAATATGCTGCATTGGATCAGGTAGAATTATCGGCTGCAGTGCTACGACTTCAAAAGAGACTTGGAGGTGATCGAACCAAGCAAGCAGTAGAGGCAATTCAAGCCAATCAACCTGAAATCTGGATTCCGATCTTATTGCAATATTACGACAAGACCTACTCCTATGACCTAGCCCGTCATGAAGTTTCAAAAACCATTCACTTGAAATTGGAAGGCTTAGCGCTTGAGGATCAAGTCAACTTACTATTACAAACCAAACCCTAAGCAAATGGAACAGACCATCAGACTCACGGACTGGAGTGAAGGATCAGGTTGCGGATGCAAGATCGCACCTGCCATCTTGGATCAAATCCTGCAAGCAAGCGGTTCATTCACCCAAAAAGACCCCAACCTTTTGGTAGGTAACTCCTCCAAGGACGATGCTGCAGTGTATCAAGTGTCCGAAGATCTTGCACTAATCAACACCGTAGATTTTTTTACTCCGATTGTAGATGATGCTTTTGATTTTGGACGAATTGCTGCCACAAATGCCATCTCAGACGTGTATGCGATGGGAGGCAAACCACTATTCGCCAATGCAATATTAAGTTGGCCGGTAGAAAAACTCGCACCAGAATTGGCTGCCAAGGTCCTCGAGGGAGCAAAATTGGCATGCAGCCATGCAGGAATTGAGTTGGCAGGTGGACATTCCATTGCTGCCAAAGACCCTATTTTTGGCTTATCCGTCAATGGAATTATCCATCCTAGAAAAATCAAGAAAAACTCAGGAAGTAAGGAAGGTGACCTGCTTTTTTTAACCAAGCCCTTGGGTATCGGTGTATTGGCTACCGCCCTGAAGCGTCAGAAAATAAATCCAAAAGATTACCAACATCTAGTAGAGGTGACTTGCCAGCTCAATAAGATTGGGGAAGTGTTGGGCAACCATGAAGAAGTGAATGCGCTCACGGATGTGACTGGGTTTGGATTGTTAGGACATGCGCTAGAGATGGCTGAGGGAGCTAATCTCTCTCTACAACTAGATTTCAAGGCCCTTCCGCTAATTGAAGGAGTGCAGGATTACATGCAACAGTTTGTTTTCCCAGACAACACTTACCGCAATTGGAACGCTTATTCACCTAAAGTTATCGGGGTAAAAGGGATGGAGTTGGTTCCGTTATGTGATCCCCAAACAAGCGGAGGATTGCTTATTTCGGTAGCAGCCGAAAACAAAGCCTGGTTTGTGGAAACGATGCACTTGCATGAACAGCTTTTCTGGGAGGTTGGAAAATTTACACCAAAGCAGACTTTCTGTATAGAAGTGGTCAATTAATTTAGAATAAAATAACCTAGCTTCATGTAAATCAACACACTAGAGATTTACATGAGAAAAATTGTAGGAATCTGCCTATCCCTATTGCTTGGAACACCAGGGATTGCACAAGTTCAGCAAAACATAGCCAGTGAACTCGTCATTTTAAACATTCAAACTGGAGAAGAACGAATTATTCTGCGAGAGAATAGACATTTTGAGGCTCCCAATTGGTCCAGAGATGGTACTTTTTTATTGATCAATTCTGGCGGATTATTGGAAAAAATCAGCTTAACCGGTGAAAAATCGGGGATTATTCATGAAGGTATTGTTTCATCTGCCAACAATGACCACGGGCTCAGCTTTGACGGGCAAACACTCGTTTTTAGTAAAAATGAAAAAGGGTTAGGATCCAGAATATACACCCTGCCCATGGAGGGCGGGCAGCCCCAGTTGATTACTCCCGCTTATCCAAGTTACTGGCATGGTATCAGTCCCGACGGAAAGTTCCTTTCTTATTGTGCCAATAGAGGAGAAGAATGGGATATCTATGCGATACCCACGGTAGGAGGTGAAGAGATTCGACTTACGAATTCCTCGGGTTTGGACGATGGCCCTGAATATTCGTACGATGGGCAATGGATTTACTTCAATTCCCACAGAACTGGTCGGATGCATGTTTACCGGATGAAAGTAGATGGCAGTGGGCAGGAACAGCTCACCTTTGATGAATTGGATAATTGGTTTCCCCACCCCTCACCAGATAACCAGCACATCGTTTACATTTCGTATTTGGAGGATCAGAAAGGGTCCCATCCTTTTGGAAAGGACGTCAAACTAAGAATAATGAATTTAGGCAACAGGAAGATTGAGGACCTCACAAAAACATTTTTTGGAGGTCAGGGCACCATAAATGTCCATAGTTGGTCGCCAGATGGAAAATGGATTACTTATGTTCGGTACTATAAACTGTAATTAATCACAGGAAAAGGTAAGTAAATTGTTAATTGAAGAAGGTATCCATTTGGTTCTTCCTGAAATTTTTCTAGCTTAGAATATGAGTTGAACCCTTAAAACCCCAGAAAGATGGCTAAAGGAATGAATACCCAGAAAGCGACGAAGAAGGCGCCTA
>CAMCBC010000219.1 GCA_945872775.1 Spirosoma fluviale
ATCATTTTGAAGATTTTGCGCTGGAGTTGGCTCAATTTCAAGCAATCCATAATCCGATTTATGCGGCCTACCTGAAGGCAAGAAAAATTCAGCCCTCCAGCATTCAAAAGCTAGAAGACATTCCCTTTTTGCCCATTCAATTTTTTAAAGACAGCCAAGTTTATTGTGGAAATCCCGAAAATGCCACCCAAGTGTACAGCAGTAGTGGTACGACAGGAGCAATTACAAGTAAACACCTGCTGTGGTCAGAGGAATTTTACCTCAATCATGCGCAAGTCCTATTTGAAAAAGAATATGGCCCCTTGTCAGATTTTCATGTTCTAGCTTTGCTTCCAGCATATTTGGAGCGACCCGGAAGTAGTTTGGTCGCGATGGCAAGCCATTTTATCCAAGAAAGTGAATCGGAAGCTTCAGGCTTTTATTTATACAACCAAGAAGAACTTTTGCAGCGATTGAAAGAACTCTCTCAAGGAAGCAGAAAAGTATTGCTATTGGGCGTGACTTTTGCGCTATTGGATTTGGCAGAAACTCAAGCCGATTTCCAAGCAATTTCCAATCTAATCGTAATGGAAACGGGGGGGATGAAGGGAAGAAGGAGGGAGATGATTCGTGAGGAGGTGCACCAACAATTGCGAGCATTTTTTAAAGTAGCCCACATCCATTCCGAATATGGCATGACTGAGCTACTTTCTCAGGTCTATTCCAAGGGAAACGGCAAGTACCAGCTTCCTAGTTGCATGCGAGTCATGCTTCGTGACCTAAATGATCCACTTAGCCCTTCTTCTCGTAGCCAGGGTGGGATCAATTTAATTGATTTAGCAAATTTTCATTCTTGTGCTTTTATCGAAACCCAAGATATAGGGAGGTGGGATGAAAACGGGTTTTTAGAGGTTTTAGGCCGATTTGATCATTCCGATCTGAGAGGATGTAATTTATTAGTGCAGTAATTTTTGGTAAAGCCACTTCTTGGTTCGGTAATTGCTTTAGAAAAAATTAATAAACATCTTTAGCTATCTAATCGATCTTCTATGAAACGAATTGCCTCAGTAGCGCTAGTAATTTCACTTTTAGCTTTGGCCTCTTGTGCATCCAGCAGACCATGTCCTGCTTATGCCAAGGAAATCACTCCAAAAAAGGGATTGAGCTAAAAAAAATATGCTGACTTAATAGTCAGCATATTTTTTTACATCTTCAAGGCTGATTGGTTGTTCTCCTAGGATTACAAGCCTTTCTACCACATTGCGCAGTTCCCGGATATTTCCAGTCCAGGGCAACTCCTTTAAGCGCTCGATAGCTTCCTTGCTGATCTTCTTTTTTACGCTGCCACTTTCTTGTGCGATGTCTTCAAGAAATTTATCCAAGAGGAGCGGTATGTCTTCTTTTCGCTCCCGCAAGGGAGGAACATGAATTAAAATCACACTTAATCGGTGATACAAATCCTCACGGAACCTTCCGGCTTCAATTTCTTTCTTCAAATCCTTGTTCGTCGCAGCCAAAACCCGTACATCCACTTTGATGTCTTTGTCACTTCCTACTCGGGTGATTAAATTTTCTTGGAGCGCCCTTAGCACCTTGGACTGAGCAGGTAGAGACATGTCACCAATTTCGTCTAGAAAAAGTGTGCCTCCATCTGCTTGTTCAAACTTTCCGGTTCGTTGTTTGTGTGCTGAAGTGAAGGATCCCTTTTCATGACCAAATAGTTCAGATTCAATCAGCTCAGATGGAATCGCTGCGCAATTGACAGCTACATAGGGTTGCTCTTGTCGCTTACTTTTTTGATGAATCCAATGGCCTACCAACTCTTTGCCTGTTCCATTTTGTCCCGTAATTAGGACGCGTGCATCGGTCGGCCCAACTTTTTCAATGGTATCCTTTACTGCTTGTAGGGCAGGGGATTCACCAACCATGTCAAATTTCTTCGATAATTTTTTCTTCAGGACCTTAGTTTCGGTGACCAGTTGCTTTTTGTCCAGCGCATTGCGGACGGTTAAAAGCAGGCGATTTAGATCAGGTGGCTTCGAGATAAAATCAAAGGCTCCCTTTTTAGTTGCTTCAACGGCCGTTTCAATAGTGCCATGTGCTGAAATCATGATGAATTGAGGAGAGCGATCCAACTGCTTCACTTGGTCCAATACATCCATTCCATCAAGAATTGGCATTTTCACATCGCAAAGAACCAAATCCACCTCTTCGTCTTTGATTTTTTGTAAACCTTCTGCTCCATCTTGGGCTTCGATCACCTCGTATTTCTCATACTCCAGAATCTCCCGAAGTGAGGCACGAATAAAACGTTCGTCGTCGATTATTAGGATTTTTGCCATAGCTGTAAAGTAATAAAAAAGTGCAAGTCTGTAAGCCGGGTTCTGTTGCAATGCTATCTTCGAACGAATCGAATGCAGCAATTGCTCTTGCCATTTATCTCGATCTTGGTTCGCACCAAGACTCCATCGATCTACCCACCTCGGAATTCCTTTCCGAAGAAAAGAAATCGAACGAGCAGCTCTTTGCCCGAGGTCTATTTGATCTTTCAACCCATAAGGTTTGCCCTGCCCTCCACATCACTGCGGAGGCGGTGGGCTCTTACCCCACCTTTTCACCCTTTCCTCTGTAGGGGACACAAGACAAGTCTTGGCCATTTCCAAAGGTGGTTTGTTTTCTGTGGCACTAGCTGTACGTTGACTGTCACCAGTCAAAGCCCTTCCCGTTAGGAAGTATGGCGCTCTTTGTTGCCCGGACTTTCCTCCCCGAAAGCTTCGGGGCGGCAAGACGACTTGCACCCTGCAAAGTACGGGAATTTTGGGGAATCGGATGGATAAGCCAAATGCAAAGTAAAAATTCACAAAAAAATTATTGAATCAAGAAAACCTTTTTCCGGGTACGGTGTTATATATCAGAACATTAGATGATTTTTTTTCATAGTGCTGGGTTGAGCCGCTCCGAAAGGAGCGGTTCTTTTTTGTACCCATTTGAGGACTACCCTAGAAGGGATTCTATGTATCTTTGAAAAAAAAAAACGGATGATTTTAGTTGGTGATGTAGTATTGTCTGATGACATCAAAGAAAACTTTTTTGTATGTGACCTTGAAGCTTGCAAAGGTGCCTGTTGCGTGGAAGGGGATTCAGGCGCTCCTCTAGAAGATGAGGAAACCAAAATTTTAGAAGACATCTATCCTTTGGTAAAGGACTACATTACAGCAGAAGGCAGGGCGGTAATTGAGGCACAGGGAACTTGGGTGATTGATGCCGATGGAGATAAAGTAACGCCCACCCTTGGAGCTAATCGAGAGTGTGCTTATGCGCTGTACGACGAACGGGGGATCTTGAAGTGTGGGATAGAGCAAGCGTATTTGGCTGGTAAAACTTCCTGGAAAAAACCTATATCGTGTCACCTTTACCCCATTCGAGTGACTAAATACGATCAATACGATGCTTTGAATTACAATCGCTGGCATATTTGTGATCC
>CAMCBC010000220.1 GCA_945872775.1 Spirosoma fluviale
CAAGACTTGCCTAAGTCTGCCTACAAAGGCGCCCTAATCATCGCTCCCCCTGCAGTGATGAACAGTCCCTGGATGTCTAAATTTTCACCTTACCGCACCGCCAGCTGTTCGGGCTGGATGAATGTGCGAGGAATTCGGAAAAGAAGCTCCCTTGACCGTGGTTTTGTGCTATCAGATCATGCCGATTGGAAGGGCTTGATTGCTGCGATTACGGCTACAGAAGCGGAAAAAGTGTATTTGACACATGGAAGTACCGCTAGTTTTGGAAAATTCCTCCAGGAGGAAAAAGGTATCGATGCGGTGGCACTGGATACGCTTTTCGGAGAGGAAGAAAAAGAGTAAGCCTTCTGAGTGGCTAAGTGGCTCCCAAATTTGATTTTATTTTTTAGTTAAATCGTTGATAATCAATGTTAAAAATTGATTTAAAGGCCTCTCAAGCCAAAATTTTACCCCTAGGTTTTAGCAAGCGGTTGGCAGTGCTTACCTTTGCACATGGCCCAACAGATCCTCATCCTAGATTTTGGTTCCCAGTACACCCAGCTCATTGCTCGTCGCGTGCGCGAACTCAATGTGTACTGCGAAATTCACCCCTACAATAAAGTTCCTGAAATCACTTCCGACATCAAAGGGATCATCCTTTCTGGCTCCCCTTGCTCAGTGCGGGACGAAGGTTCACCCGATGTCAATACGGATGCTTTCCGCGGCAAATTGCCCTTGTTGGGGGTTTGTTACGGAGCCCAATTGCTAGCGAGCAAGTATGGCGGAGAGGTATTGCCTTCCACCATTCGAGAGTATGGCCGAGCCAATTTGGATCACATTGACTTGCATCAGGATTTGCTCAAGGAAATGACCCACGGTTCCCAAGTTTGGATGTCCCATGGAGATACCATCAAGGAGGTTCCTGCAGGCTTTGAGGTGATCGCGAGTACCGAATCAGTTCGTGTAGCGGCTTTCAAAGTGCAAGGTGAGTCTACCTACGGCATCCAGTTTCACCCTGAAGTTACCCATTCCTCAGAAGGTAAAAACCTGCTTCGCAACTTTGTAGTAGGCATTTGTGGATGCGACCAAGACTGGACTTCGGATACTTTTATTGATTCGACTGTTGCGGACTTGAAGAAAAAAATTGGAGCAGATAAAGTGGTCATGGGCCTATCTGGAGGAGTAGATTCCTCTGTGGCCGCCACATTGATCCATAGAGCCATTGGAGATCAGTTGACCTGCGTGTTTGTAGACAATGGCTTATTGCGCAAGAATGAATACGAGGAGGTGCTGGATTCCTACAAGCACCTCGGATTGAATGTAATTGGCGTAGATTCCAAACAGCGTTTTTACGATGCCTTAGCTGGTTTGACCGATCCAGAAGCGAAAAGAAAAGCCATCGGACGTGTGTTTATCGAGGTTTTTGATGACGAAGCAAATAAAATTGACGGAGTGAAGTGGCTAGGCCAAGGCACCATCTATCCGGATGTAATCGAGTCCGTATCGGTAAAAGGTCCTTCCGCCACCATCAAGTCGCACCACAACGTGGGTGGTCTACCGGATTTCATGAAGCTTTCCGTAGTGGAGCCATTGAATACCTTGTTTAAGGACGAGGTACGTGAGGTAGGTAGAGCGCTTGAAATTCCTGAAAAAATCATTGGCAGACATCCTTTCCCAGGTCCGGGATTGGCTATCCGTATTTTGGGTGACATCACTGAGGAAAAGGTAAAGACGCTACAGGAAGTGGACTACATCTTTATCCAAGGATTGAAGGATCATGGCTTGTACGATCAGGTATGGCAGGCAGGAGCGATCTTGCTTCCTATCCAATCGGTAGGGGTGATGGGAGACGAGCGTACCTACGAAAAAGTAGTAGCGCTACGAGCTGTGGGTTCCGTGGATGGCATGACTGCAGACTGGATTCACTTGCCTTACGAATTCCTTGCCAAGATGTCCAATGACATCATCAACCGGGTGAAGGGAGTCAACCGCGTGGTGTACGACATTTCCTCAAAGCCACCGGCTACGATTGAGTGGGAATAGGAGAGTTGCTAACAGTTGACGGTCGACTGTCGACAGCAAATTGTTTTGATTTCAAAACTTATGCTCTTTAGTCGCTCTTTCCAACGCAGAAAAAATAAAATCAAAAAAACTCATTTCATAAAAAAAACCGAGCTGTAGCGCACAGCTCGGTTTTTTAGTTTGTGGGGTAGTTTTTTTCTTGAATTCCAACCTTAGGAAACTCAGGATTTTTTCGGTTTTACCAGCTGCTTCGGTGCTTTCTTTTTGAGGTATTTGATAAATTCGGTGTAGGCCTCGTGTTCGTGGTTGGAAACCGAGATTGAATTTCGGTCCTTAAACGCCACCGTGACCTGCTTGAACTCCCGTTTGTTGGCAAGAACTGTTTCCTCCTCCCAAGCTAAAATCTCGGTAATTGGATAGACTTTTGTGCTGCCGCGAAGGGGAAGTTTGATGACGACATGCTCTTTTCCAGCGGATATAAACCGCCATCCCGCCATCATTTTGACTAGCAGCATTAGGAGCACAAGCGTGAGCAGTGAACTCGCCACCAAGTAAAACCACAAGTCATAGCTTCTGCTGTAGGCAAAATCTCGAAGAATAAGGACCAGCCCAAGCAATAAGATAAAAAGAACTGCACCTAGGGAAATGTAGGTCGATAGCTTGGGTTTAAGCAGGATCATGGCTTTGGATTAGTGCGGCAAGTGTTGTGGAGGCAAAAGTCTCCAAATCTTCGAAAAAAGCGAAGAAAATCGCTTCAATTTCTTTTTCTTTTCCCCAAAGGACTTGGGTAGACTCATTCATTTTGGAATCGAAGCGGGCCCGACGGGTCAGCCCATCCAAGGCGGCTTGAATGCCTGCTGCTTCGCGGTATGCAAAGAGCCAATTTTGCATTTGCATCCAGTGAAACATCCGGCGAAAAGCTTCGGGGAGCTCATAAGGAGATGAGGAGAGGGTTCGATAGCTGTCCAGGCTGAATTTTTCCAAGGGAGTGTCCGAATAGTTTTTCCAATTTTTCGCCAAGAAATAATCAAAAAAAACATCGCTGATTACCCGAGAATAATGCCCAAAGCGTGGAATTAGGAAGGATTGCACCTGCTTGACCAAAGGATGCGAATCGGTATGGGTATCGATGGCTCGATGCAACTGTATGCCGAGTTGCACTTTTTTTGGGTAATTTTCCAACTCCTTTCCACGGACAAAGTCGGCAATAAAATTACCGACTAGGATTTCCTCCTGACCAAAAGAAAGATAGGCATGCGCAAGAAAATTCATCTAAAATCGGCTAAAGGAAAACACTAGGGATAATCCCTTGTTTCAAGGCTAAAGTACAACCATTCATGCGGAATTCCCTCGAAGAAATTAAGGTAGGCCTCAAGCTGCTGCA
>CAMCBC010000221.1 GCA_945872775.1 Spirosoma fluviale
TCCACCGGAATCCGTGCAAACTCCTCAAATAAGTACTCGGCCACCAAGCCGGCATGCCAAGAAGTACCGCAGGCGGTGATAATGATGCGCTCGGCATTCTGAAACTTGTTCATGTACTCCCGCAATCCACCCAGCACCAATCTACCTGACTTGGCATCCAATCTTCCTCTCAAGCAATCAGCAATCGACTTGGGTTGCTCGAAGATTTCTTTGAGCATGAAATGCTCGTAACCTCCTTTTTCAATCGCTTCCAACTCCATCTCCAACTGGTTGATGTAGGGGTTGGTGGCCACGTTCTCAATGGTTTTGATCTGAAGCTCTCCATTGCGTACCACGGCGATTTCGTAATCGTCTAGGTAAACCACCTTGTTGGTGTATTCAATGATCGGCGTAGCATCGGAAGCAAAGAAAAATTCCCCTTCGCCTACACCAATCACCAAGGGAGATCCTTTTCGCGCTGCAATAAGCGTGTTCGGTTCCTCTAGGTTGATCAACACAATCGCATAGGCCCCTACCACCTTGTGTAGCGCCAATCGAAGGGCTTCTTCTAAGGTACAGCCGTTGTGCTGGTAGATATCTTCAATAAACTTCACAAAGACCTCCGTGTCCGTCTCGCTTTGAAAGGTGTATCCCTTCAGGAGTAGGTCTTTTTTGAGTACCTCGTAGTTTTCAATGATGCCATTGTGGATCATCGCAAAGCGTTCGGAGGAGGAATAGTGCGGGTGGGCATTGATGTCATTGGGCTCTCCATGAGTTGCCCAGCGGGTATGACCAATCCCAACCTTGGCCTGGATCTCGCCGTTTTCGGCGAGGTGATTCTCTAGTTCGGCTACCTTTCCTTTCTTTTTGTAGATACTCAGTCCTCGTTGATCGAGCAGGGCTACGCCTGCCGAGTCATATCCTCTGTATTCTAATCTTTTAAGGCCTTTAAGAATAATGGATAGGGCATCCTGATGCCCTACGTAAGCGACAATTCCGCACATAACTAAAAATTTATAAAAGTTGGTTTTGGTGAAACAAAGAAACAGGAATTGTGCCAAAAAAAACAATCCCCTTTTAGAAAATCAAAAGGGGATCAAATGACACTTCCTTAAAATTTACCCTATTTGGTTTTTGAGTAGATTACAGTTAGGACGACCTTGTCTTTATTGACTTTAAATTGACGCAAGGAGCGCTTAAAATCATCCCCGGTGGTGGGCGTGATGGCATACAGCAACCAATCTTTGCGCTGCAGTTCCTTTTTGTACAAGGCATTCATGTAGGAACTGATCCCTGCTCGCTGCAATTTGGATGTAGTCTCGAAATTGATGAGGGCAGAAGATGGAAAGAAATTGTTGGGCACTTTATTGCCCTTTTCATCTTCAATAACTTGAATTTGTCCATCTCCTTGTACGTGGAGTTCGGCTTTGTTGATGGAACTGAGCAAAACTCGATTTTGGGAGTCGATAAATTTCATGACCATACCAGAGATAGGCGATTGCCCCTTTGCCGGTTCTTCAATTGGACCCATTTGTAGGGTCACCTGGTTAAAGACCACCCCTTTGATTGTATCTAGGAATGCGTCCAATGGACTGGTATCCAATCGAATCGCAAGGCCCAAACCTGATTTCATCCCAACCACCGCTCCAGTGGAGTAAGACTTTTTATAGTCTCGAACCACGGCTGTAGGCGTACCGCTACGATCGGACTCGATTCCGTTGAAGCTGCGGGAAGAAAAGGTGGTAATTTTGTAGGTTAATTTAGTGGTATCCCCTGCAATGTGGTAATGAAAGGTAATTCCTGTATTGCCTCCTAAGGAGAATCCTGTGGTGGTATTGTCGCCCGCCCGAGGCACAATCGCTACGCCGGGAAGGTATTTTCTAAAACTAAATACGTTGTCAAACTCGTTTCCTTTTTTGAGTTTGGCAAAAATTTCCGATGCCAATACCGAATTCAGACGTGCTTTGAGAAGCGTGTCTTTGGTGTCTTTAAACGTTACTTCCAGCTCTGCCATGGCATTTGCCTGGTAAGGCAGCTTGCTGAAATTGTAATACAAGGTATCCTCCAAAGGCTTTGTCAATAGGTGCACCGAATACTTTTTCTTCTGGTCAAGGTTAGTTCCGTTGACACTAACTGCAGCGAGGTTAAAAAATACGGAATCTAGA
This sequence comes from Spirosoma fluviale, assembly GCA_945872775.1. Taxonomy (GTDB): domain Bacteria; phylum Bacteroidota; class Bacteroidia; order Cytophagales; family Cyclobacteriaceae; genus Algoriphagus. The sequence goes on from CAMCBC010000221.1 coordinate 2,145, forward strand.
ATTGCTTCTGATTTAGGACGCTCTGACCCTGATTCGATGTGCAATCGAGTGTAAGCAGTGCTTCTGGTTTTGCCAAAATATGGATCTTCCTCATCCCCGACGATCAGGATGCCGGCGTTGGTGGTATTGAAGGAATCAAGGAGTACTACCTTTGCATCCAGGGGAATTTCCTTGTAGAAAACTCCAATCTGATTGTTCTCAGGTGCAAGTTCAAGGCCTAGCGTAGCAGGATCAGAACATCCTCCCAAGACCAAAAGTGAAAAAAACGCGAAAACGGAAAACTTAGCCCGCAAGGCTGGTGTACATTCCATACAACTCTTCATGAGCTTGCTGCTCTTCTTCAAAACTGATTTCAAATTTCTGGTTTTTTGAAAACTCTCCAATAAGTTGACTTAGGTCGGCAGAGACATCAGATCCTTGCACCACACGGTCCGCATACGCGATGCCCATCTTGATAAAGCCTGAAAAATCTTTGCTCGTCAAAGGTGCTAAAATAGTATCATCGATATCTACCATCTTAACCTTGTTTAACAAATCGTCTCCAAAAGTATGGGAGAATCCTTCGGTATAAATCCCAAATACAGATTTGGTTTCTTTAAACAAGGGTTCGTTTTTGTAGGTAGTCTTTAGGTACATCGGAATCAGGGAGGTCATCCAATCGTTGCAATGCACGATGTCTGGAGCCCAACCCAATTTTTTGACCGTCTCAATCACTCCCTTGCAAAAGAAGATGGCGCGCTCGTCGTTGTCTTCGTAAAAACGCTGCTGCTTGTCATGAAACACGTACTTCCGCTGAAAATAATCCTCGTTGTCAATGAAGTACACCTGCAGTTTGGCATTGGGAATAGAGGCCACCTTGATGATCAGGGGCTTTTCTTCCTCACCCACCGCAATGTTGATTCCAGATAGCCTCACCACCTCATGAAGCCTGTTCTTTCGTTCGTTGATCAACCCAAAACGAGGCACCAAAATACGAATCTCCATTCCACGCTCTTGCATGGCTTGCGGAAGTGCTCTTAAGAAGTTCGCTACTTTGGATGTTTCTAAGAAGGGGTTGATTTCACTAGCAACGTAGAGAATACGCAGTTTGGACATGCTATGGGGATTTTAGTATCGTGATAAACAACGGGCACAAAGGTAAATAAAAAAAGCCTAAAAGCATTGGATTTGTGGATATTAATCTAGTTTTGCCCCTATTTAGCCGAAAATT
>CAMCBC010000222.1 GCA_945872775.1 Spirosoma fluviale
ACTCCTTGGTGAAAGGAGAGCGGATGCGGGCCAAAAGTTCTTGATCGGTTACCTTCATTTCTGGCATTTAGACCTCGAAAAATACGGATGGTTTAATGGATTGGACCAAGTCCTTTGCTTCTGATGAAGATTTAGGCAAGGGAGTAAATCGCTTTCATATCAGAGCTCTCCAGGAATCATGTTGCTGGATGCAAATTGAACCCAGTTCAGCAGTCCATTAGATTTCTACCAAATAGTCTAATACTCCTGCATTTTTTCCTTTGGGTCGGCTGACGAGTAAGGGAACGCGGTTGTTAAACTGGATGAGTCGCTCCGCCATACTCCCAATATGAAGCGCAGTAGATGCTGTTTTTCCTTTTGTACCAATCAAAATAGCATCTACCTGAAGTTCAATCGCCGCTGCCACAATCTCCTGAACAGGATTATCGTCTTCATCCGGAGTATAGACAGGCGTAATTTTTATCCCTTTGGTATCTATTTTTCGAATAAATTTCTTGAAGAGTTCTTCCGCATTAATTTTCAATAGCTGGGTAAACTCCTCAAAACTTTTTCCGGTAAAGTGATAGCCCGAAGGGACGGTGAATACATTTTGAAAAAATAGTTCGGGGTCCTTTCCGTATTTTTTGGACCATAAAATCCCATCCTCCAACGCATTTTTCGAATGTTCTGAGAAATCGCTCGGAACTAGAAGCTTGGAAAATTTCGGCTTTGCATTTTCAGGGACGATAAGCAAAGAGCAAGTAGATCGTCTCGATAGCCGTTGTGTAGCTACTCCTGTACCTACAAGGGATACTTTTCTGCCCAAAAGAATTAAGTCAGCGGATTTTTCATCTGCTAGCTTCAGGATTTTTTTGGATAGGTTTCCTTCCTTGACCACGAAGCTTAGGTCAAGCCCTTTGGTTTTAGGAAAGTTGGCAGCAACCAATCCTTCCATGTATGCCCTTCGCTCATCCATCATCTGATCGATCAGATTTGGAAACGCCTCTTGCAATTCCTTTGGAAGGGAGAAGTTTTTGATCACGTTCGTGAAGTAAATCTTTTTTACCTGATTCACTTTTGCGATAAATCCAGCAAATGCAATTAAGGTCTGATCTAAGGGACTTTGATCTAGACACACAATCAATTTTTTTATCGGATACATGAGGTTTGAAAGTAACTTGGGATAAAGGTAAGCGTTGTCAAATATTCTTTGGATGCCTATAAAAATATTTTTTCGGTTTGGAAGCGAGTCAGCTGTGACTTGGAACTAGAAAGTTAGTTTTTCATCATTTAGGATCAAGTAGTAAGAGAGCGTTAACTAGTGTCCAAAAGGAAGAAAAATGTCCAAATTCTTCCTAGTAAGTTTAGCTTGTTTTGCGCTGCTCGGTGTATCTTTGATGCATCCGGGCCATCGACTTGTTCGAACTTCACAAATTAACAACAATACCGAGTAAAGCCCCCTTCAAAATCAGGCCTCACCCCGTCCCGATAGCTTTCGGGATCGGGCCTCGCTCAAAAAGCAGGATAACAGTGGAAGGTTGCGATCTAAGGCAGCTCAAATCTTGTCAAACTAGAGGTTTCGTAACACTCTTAGGCCCGGATTATTTTCCTCTATTTTTTAGCCAGGCCCACTCTTCTTTGCCCACACCCAATAGCGCGGAGCTACCCACAAACACCCCAATTACCAGTAGTGAGGTAGTTAGAATGGATACGAAAGGGTTGGATAAAGCAGGACTCAAATAAAGCGCGGATACCGTACCTACTCCCACCACTAAGATTTTTAGCGTTTCTACACTGAAGGGATCCAGATTAAGTTTCCACTTTAAATAACCGTACTTGACCACGTTGTAGGCAAGCATGACTGCAGCAGAACCCAAAGCAGCACCTTCTATGCCCAGGACAGGAATTAGGTAATAGTTGGCAGCAATCAGCAAACCACTCATGCAGACCGTGAGCAGGAGATTAAATCGGTAGTAGGTGGAGAATACGAGGATCTCAGAATTCAGGGAAAAGGCTACATCCACCAATTTACCAAGGGCAATAATAAATACCACCCATTTGCCAGTTTGATAGATTTCCCGGTTGGGTACAAAGTGGTAAATCGAGTCGATATTGGCCCAAATAAGTGCAAAGAGCAGCAAACAGATGTAGAGTTGCCGATTGGAAAGCTGCCGGTAGAGGAGGTTGATTTCCTGGATTCGCTGCTGCGCAAAATGTTCGGCTATCAAAGGCATGGCAACCTGGGAAATCGCCCTTCTTGGAAGCTCAATCACGAGAGCCATGTAAAATGCTATGGAATAGATGGCATTTGCCTCCAAGCTCAGCATGGAGCTGATCATGACTGAGTCTATTTTTAAGATAAGTGTGGAAGCAGCCGTTGCCAAAAAGGTGATCAGGCTATATTTCAGCAAGGAGCTTTTAAATCCTTCCGGAAATTGTCCCCAGGAAAAATCGAGTTTGAATACGCCTAGCCAGCCCATGTAAGCACCCACGCCAAGCATTGAAGCGCCATATACAAGCACTAATCCCTGCATGACTTGGTCAAAATCAATCCATTTAAGTAAGTAAATGGCAACCAAAATGGAGGTAAGCAGTCGAAGAAAGACTTCTCTAAAGAAAGTAGGGATGCCCACTTTGACAAAGGACCGCGCAAAGGCATCCAAAACACTACTCCATACTGAAAACAAGGCGACAAGTAAGGCTACGCCAAGAAAATTGATGACCTCTGGGGAATTGGAAGCAAATAGGGAGATCACCTGTTGCTTAAATCCAAAAAACAGGAGGGATACCATTCCAAATCCCAAGAAAGAGAAGAGCAATGCAAAGGTAAGCAGGGCAGCATGGTTTCGTTCAAGCTTCGGAAAATAGCGGGTAATGCCATGTCCTAAACCCAATTGCGCAAAGGGAACAAGCAGCAATCCCAAATCTTGAATCGTGCGAAATGTCCCAAGTTGCGTGGTATCCAAGGCATAAGGATAGAGCCACAAGACATTGATATAGCCCAATACCACCCCGAAATAAGAGAAAATGGTGGTTTGTATGCTTTGGAAGGCTATTTTTCGCATAAGCCAAACTTCACTAAAATAATTGGGAAATCCATGTGCCCCTGCTAGACTTTAGGACTTGGCACATTTGTCGCAAGTAGCTCCTCCCTTTGGTTTTTGAAAAAATTTCCGGATGAGGTAGTAGCTAGCCCCAAGCACTGCGATGATGACTAGGAGTTGCTGCCACATCTTAGGAGAAAATTTGGAAGGTGATAAATGCCATGAGGTAGGCCAAGGCACTCATGTAAACCGTTTGAATAATTGGCCATTTCCAGCCTTTGGTTTCTCTTTTGACTACTGCCAAGGTACTCATGC
>CAMCBC010000223.1 GCA_945872775.1 Spirosoma fluviale
GTATAGCTTGCACCTAGAAAGTTGTAAACGGGCTGTCTCCAAACCGAATCTAGGTAAGCTCTTTTCTTGGCAAAGTCAATGTTGCCGGTGGCGTCTGTTGCATAGGCCGTAGCCTTTTCTTGCACGCCATTGGATATAAGAGTGAATGACAGGTAGTACAGGCAGAGCGCTGTAATGATCACCGTCAAAAACACGATTGCACCTTTGTTTTGCATTTTGATAAAATTTAAGGAATTGAATTAATTAAGATTTGACTCGTTCCAAAAAGAACGAGGAGGTGAATTCAGAAAGGGTTTGATTTTTTAGGGTCCCTGCGGGGAAATAATCCGTTCAAAAAGGATTTCTGTAAATGAGTTTACAAAAGTCGCTCCTGCTACTTGAGGCAGGTGTAAAGAAAAGTCAACTCGAAATAGCTGTGAAATCAGGTAAAAAACGGTGTTTGCTACTTCCAGCGCAAAAGGTACGACCGCATCTACAGCAACATCCAAGAAACTCTGTCCCGGCTGTTCAGCGGACTGCTCTGTTCGGGAATGACTTCCTTCTGAAGGGAAGTATTCGATGCTGGATACAAATAGGCAAAAGAACAACACCAAAGCCCACGAAAATCGCTGCTTGCTGGTGCTGTAGTATGAGTTCCTATTTTTCATGGGGAGCAAATATAGAAAATATTTGAAAATCACCCGCTAGCGCTTCGCTTTTTATCCCTATCGGGCAGACTTTGCTTGCAAATAGGTGCGGAGTACATCCATGGCCTTGTCGAAGTTGAGGTTGTTTGGAATGATGAGATCCGCCTCATTTTTGAAGGGCTTGATGTATTTTTCGTAAGTCGGCATCACGTGATTCTCGTAGCGGTACAGTACATCGTCTAGGTCATAACCTCGCTCCACCTTGTCCCGGATGATGCGTCGCTTGAGTTTGATGTGATCTTTGGCATCGATAAAAATCTTCAGGTCCAATAAGGCTGCCAATTCAGGGTAAAAAAGCACAAAAATCCCTTCCACGACCACTACGGGTGCGGGTGCAAAGGTGAGCATCTTGGGTTTTTTGCTGGCGTTATTGAAGGTGTACTCTTCTCGAATCACCGTACCTCCGCCCTGAATGATGCGGATGTCTTGGGCATACTGCTCAAAGTCGATGCTATGGGGGGTGTCAAAATTGGCAATGCCTTGTTCGTCCACAGGCTGCAGGTGCTTTGGCTTGTAATAGTTGTCTTGGGAGATCAAACACAGTTCCTCTGGGGAAAAGCTGCGCAGCAAATGTTCCAAAAACAAGGTTTTTCCAGAGGCAGATCCCCCGGTGATTCCGACGATGAAGGGCTTGGTCATGAGTGGCAAATTAAGTCATTTTTGGGCGTATCTCAGAATTTTCCGGCACGGAGAAAATTTAGGAGTGCCTTTACGGCTTTGCCACGATGGGAAATTTCGTTTTTCTCTGCCAGGCTGAGTTCCGCAAAGGTACGATGAAATCCAAGGGGCTGGAAGATGGGATCGTAGCCAAATCCTCCTTCGCCGCTTGGCGAAGTGGTGATTTCCCCTGCAGCGATTCCCTCAAACTGATACTCCTTTCCATCCAAAATGAGCGCAATGACAGTTCGGAATCGGGCGGATCGGTTGGTTTGGCCTTGCATTTTCTCCAAAAGCCAACTTAGGTTGCGCGCATCGCTGCGCGGCTCTCCTGCAAATCTTCCTGAATACACGCCGGGAGCCCCGTTCAGCGCTGCTACTTCCAGTCCGGTGTCATCCGCAAAGCAACTGACCCCAAAGTGTTGGTTGACATACCTTGCTTTTTCAAAGGCATTGTACTCCAAGGTATCGCCTGTTTCGGGAAGTTCTACCGTGCAGCCAATCTCTTGAAGGGAAACTATTTCGATGAGGCCCTTCAGCGCAGCAGCGACCTCTTCGATTTTTTTAGCGTTGTTGGTGGCGAAACAGATTTTCATGGCGTGGGGCTTGAACCTCAAAAATGGGGGCTAGGATCTGCCGCTGCAAACCTTCTTTCAAATTCTTGCTTTGGGATCGGGTGAAATCTTTATTTTTCGGGTATGAAAAAGATAACCGTCTACTGTGGTTCCAAGAAAGGCAACCATTCCATCTACGAAGCAGGGGTGCGATCCTTGGCTCAAGAATTGATTTTGCGTGATCATAGCCTCGTGTATGGTGCTGGTCATGTGGGCTTGATGGGAGTCATCGCTGACGAGTTGCTCGGAGCAGGGAAGGAAGTGATCGGAATCATTCCCCAGAAGCTTGTAGACCGGGAAGTGGCGCACAAGGGCTGTACAGAGTTGATCATCGTCGAGACCATGCGGGACCGCAAGTGGCTGATGGCCGAAAAAGGGGACGGTTTTATCGCCATGCCGGGAGGGATTGGCACGCTGGAGGAACTTTTTGAAATCATGACCTTGAACCAGCTGCACTACATCCAAAAGCCTTTGGCGCTTTATAATGTGCATGGCTACTACGATAAGTTGATTGACTTCCTCAACCATGCGATGCAGGAGGGATTTCTCTACCCCGAGCAGGAAGAGATGCTGATTATCTCCGATGACCCAGCAGATCTGTTGGATCAAATGGCCGCGTATCAGGCGAGAAGGCCAGCGGAATGGTAAAAAAAAGGCACTTAAAAAGTGCCTTATAGATTCTTAAGTTAACCCCGTACCCAACTCACCTTCTCCCCAATCGGCTCACGCTTTCCTGCTGGCCAAGTATCGGTAGCAGGCTTTGCTACATAGAAAAAGCCCATCAGCATGTCCTCGCCTTCGAGTCCAAAATCTTCCCGCGCTTCTACCCAGAAAGTTGGTCCGCCGGTGCCCCAGTAGCAGGCAAGTCCATGCGCACAGGCCGTCAAGTACATGTTCTGTACCGCCATGGCTACGGCAGAGATTTCTTCCATCACTGGAATACCTGATCCTTCGGTACGCTTCATTAGCAGGGCAATCACATGAGAGGCTTTGCTCGGCGTATCCTTAAATTTTTGGTAGGTTCCTTCTAGGAAGGGAGTTCCATTTTTTTCTGCCCGCAGCTTGTACATCTCCGCTTGGTAGTCTCCAAAGGTCTTAAGTCCTGCTCCTGTGTACACAATAAAGCGCCAAGGCTGGGTGAGCTTGTGCGTAGGTGCCCAGTTTGCATTTTCAAGGATCTCCTCGATGATGGAATCGGCTACCGGATCGTTTTCTTTGAACTGCGCAGGAAACATGGACCTGCGCTCACGTATAATTTGCGTAACTGCTTCTGGATTGAATTTGGGTGTTCCCATGATAGAATTTATGTTGCTTAATTTGATTTTTTAGTAATTATCCCCTCCAAAAACTTCCGTACATCTTTTGCCAA
>CAMCBC010000224.1 GCA_945872775.1 Spirosoma fluviale
CAACAAGAACTTGCTTGGCAGCCTCAACTTGCACTTGAGGAAGGACTCCAAAAAACCATTGCCTATTTTCAGACATATTTGAACTAGAAAATTTGAATTCTCTGTTTTCTTATTGAATAACCTGAAAAGAAGGTTTTAGACGAATTATAATCTAGCCTTATGAAACATAAAAAAATCGATAAAACTGATTTCATAGTAGAATTACCTTGGTCGTTTTGTTTTTGGTTTGTTTGAATTGCAAATTTTTTAATAAAAAGAAACATGAGCTTTTCAATAAAGGAAGAAGCAAAAAATTAAGTAAAAAAAAAGACCGCCGATTGGCGGTCTTTTTTTTAGTAGCCTAAGATCTTCAGCATATTTTCCTCTTTCTGATCTTCAGCAAACAGCCAGTGTCTAACTCGGCCAGATTCATCTCTATCAATAAGTACGTGTTTGGGTGCTGGGATCAAGCAATGTTGTATTCCCCCGTAACCACCTAGGGATTCTTGGTAGGCTCCCGTATGGAAAAAGCCTATGTATTGCTTCTTCTTCGCTTCGATTTTAGGCAAGTAGATATTGAATTGGTGAGCTTCTGAATTATAATAGTCCATGCTATCGCAAGTCAAACCACCCAAAGAGATGTTGTGGTAATCTTCCTCCCAGTTGTTGACTGCAAGCATGATGTATTTCTGGTTCAATCCCCAGCTATCGGGCAATTGTGTGATGAATGAACCATCAATCATGTACCACAATTCCTTGTCATTCTGAAGTTTTTCCTCCAAAATTGAATACAACACAGCACCACTTTCTCCTACGGTGTAGCTTCCAAATTCGGTGAAGATGTTTGGTTCGGTGGTATTGTTTTTGGCACACATCCACTTGATGTTTTTGACAATTTGATCGGCCATGTACTGGTAATCGTAGTCAAAAAATACGTTGGTTTTGATCGGCCAGCCTCCTCCTATGTCCATGGAATCCAAGCTAGGAGCTACTCGCTTCAACTCCACATACTTCTGAATAAAGCGAGTCAATTCAGACCAATAGTATGCCGTGTCCTTGATGCCTGAATTGATGAAAAAGTGAAGCATCTTCAAGCTCACCTGCGGATTATTCTTGATTTTTTCCTCGTAGAGGGAAATAATATCGTTGTATCGAACGCCCAATCTTGAGGTGTAAAATCCAAACTTAGGTTCTTCATCTGAAGCAATTCGAATTCCTACTTGAAAAGGAACGGTGACATGCTCGAGATAATAATCTATTTCAGTAAGGTTATCGAGAATGGGAATGCAATTGACAAATCCATCGTTGAGTAGTTCGCTCACGTACTGCTTGTACTTCTCCCGCTTAAAGCCATTGCAAATAATGTAGGTATCCTTTCGGATTTTGCCTTTGGCATATAAGCTTCGCACCAAGGGAATGTCAAAGGTGGAAGAGGTCTCAATATGGATGTCATTTTTCAATGCCTCATCCAATACAAAACTGAAATGCGAAGATTTGGTGCAGTAGCAGTAGGTATATTTCCCCTTATAATTATGGGTCTCCATCGCATTTTTGAAGTAGGTCTTCGCGTGCTGGATATTTTCCGAAATTTTGGGCAGATAGGTCAACTTCAAGGGAGTACCATAGGTTTCTATGATCTCCATGAGGTTTACCCCGTTGAAGTAAAGTTGGTTATCTTCCACGGTAAACTCTTTGGTTGGAAAATCAAAGGTTTGCTGGATCAAATCAATGTATCTGTTCATCTACCAAAATGGGCTAAGGATGTAAATAAGGGTGCAAAAATTGCGCTTTTATTGACGCTTACCAAAGTTTTGCCCCACAAATTCTTAGCCTATTTTGAATTTAAAAAAAATGAAACTTTTGGGTAATAAAAGACGATCCTAAAAAATCAAATTTAGAAAGGCTTGGAACACTTAGCTTCTAAAAAGTGGAAAGAAAACAAAAATTGTTTTAACCTAAAGATCTACGGTTTTTAAGGCCTTTTCAGTAGATTTACTCACAGAAAAACCCAACTATACCCTAGCGATGAGAAAGATTAAATTGGTAGAAGTTCGTTCCGAAATTGCTGCCGGCACCCGTGGTGCAAGCTTGGGAGTGGATGCCCTCAAAATCGCAAGTCTGGACAAAAAATCTAATTTTTTCTCCCAATTCGAACCTATTCACGTACCCGATGCCAATAATTTTCTTTGGAAAGGCAACAATCATCCTTATGCCAACTACATCGACGGTGTATATCAGGTAGTAAAGAATGTGGCATCTACGATTGAGTCACTCCGTTTAGAAAAGAAATTTCCTATCATCCTAGCAGGTGACCACAGCACAGCAGCAGGAACGATCATGGGCATCAAAGGCGCCCATCCTGACAAGCGATTGGGGGTGATCTGGATTGATGCACATGCGGATCTGCATACCCCCTACACCACTCCCTCGGGCAACATGCATGGCATGCCGCTCGCTATGGCAGCACACTTGGATAATCTAGCCTGCCAACTCAATCTGCCTTCCCAAGAAACTCGTGCTTACTGGGATCGCATCAAAAAAATTGGAGGAGATTCCCCAAAAATTCACCCAAAAGACATCGTGTATATCTCTGTGAGAGATACCGAGGAACCAGAAAATTCACTGATTGCAGAATTTGGAATCACCAATTTCACTACCGAAATCGTTCGGGAACTGGGCGTTCTGGAGGTGGCAAAGCAAGCACTTGAACTCTTAAAGGACTGTGATCAACTCTACATTTCCTTTGATGTCGATAGCTTGGATCCTTCCATTTCCCTTGGAACAGGCACTCCTGTGCCGAATGGGCTAACTGTGGAGGAAGCCATCCAATTAAATGCTGAACTCATCAAAGACAAGCGCGTTTGCTGCTGGGAAATCGTAGAAGTAAACCCAACCCTGGACAGTGAAAATACAATGGCTGAGATCGCCTTCGAGGTACTTGAGATTACGACTAAGTCCTTAGTCAATCACTTTTAGGACAATCAAAAGGGCAAATGAAGTCCTTGGCATTTAAACTTTCATCCCCTTTTTCATTTAAAATGGCTTCAGGTACCGCATTTTACAAGAAGCCGTCTTAAATTCGCCCTATCAATTGATTGCATATCCTGAATCAAATCCATTGATTTGATTTAATTGCTGCTTTCTCTGGGTAAATCGCAAAACCATGAATTTTCAAGATTCCATTTTAAGAGGCATTCAAGATGCTTTTGCTTCCTGTTTTCAAGCAGCTATTCCTTTGGAACAGCTCAGCTTGGCTCCCACCAAAAAAGAATTTGAGGGAAGCTACACCTTCGTTGTCTTTCCTTT
>CAMCBC010000225.1 GCA_945872775.1 Spirosoma fluviale
TCATAGGGGACGGACCCCAAGGCAAGGGGATTCCTTATGTGGACGATGCTTATTCGGTGGAACAGGCCACTCTGGTGGTTACCTACCTGGATGAAGATTTTTATGAACTGCAGAATACCCCTCCAGTTCCCGTACTTCCCACCCCCGCACCTGATGCGGTGATCCTAGATTACAACGTCAACCATACCTCCATCTCCCAAGCGGATATTTTGTTTACAACTATTCCAGAGGTTCAAATGGCCCACAGAGAATACAAAAATCTCTTTAGTCGCTTTGTTAAAGTGCGGCTGTTTAGGGGTTCAAGCAAGGTAAAGGTCAGTTTCAATGGAACAGTTAGTGCCACTGCAGAAGCAGACACCTACCGATACGATATCATTAAATTTTCTAAGGACGATGTTGATTTAAAGAGATGGAAAACAGTCAATATTCAATTTGATCCAGATTGGGATATGTCCGAAAATAGCCAGCAGCTTCTTCTTTTCTCCCAACATAGCAGGACTGGAAAATCTACGGGGACCGCTAGCGCTAAAGTGGGCTATGATTTTGTGAATCAAAAACCCACGGCAGAGTTCACTACCTCGGTTACTGTTGAAGCTGAATTGAATCAATCTGTCTTTCGTACTAATCTTGAGTTATCTCGACCAGCGGTTTTGGCTCACATAATTGGAGCCACTGATTTTGGTGTTCGTACCCGCAATGGAATCGACTACAATGTGAAAAGTGTAGGTCCATTGCGCTTTTATTTCGAACATCGCTTTACGGATATTCCCGACTAAGTCCGGCTAACTTTTTTTAAAACATAAATTCTATTCCTATGAAAAATGCAACCTGGTTAATACTTATTTTTTTCCTTTCTTTTCCACCTGCGATGGCTCAAAAGTTAGATGCTATTTTGTCTAGATCTAGCTTGAGCTTTAACTATGGGCTTTCGCATGATTTTCATTCTTACGATCCCATCCCTATTGGAACATATATTGAGATGAAGGGTAGTGGGGAGGCATTTGGCTTCGAGTACCTGTATAGACCTGCTGGAAAAAATGAATTTGGATTTGGGTTTTCGAAGCAGGTGAATTCGGAGGATTATTCTTTTGTAATTCAAACTCAAACAGCTGTAGTTTTCTTTGAAGATTACCGAATTCGAAAGACGAAAAACTTCCATTATTTGGTATTCAAGCGCCATTTTCTAGAGGAAAGGTTGATTGGTTCGGTAGGGCTGTTTAACCTACGCTTTCGGGATCCCTATATCCAGATAAGTGGAGCAACTTCAAATCGAACTGAGATTTCACTTCATGATGCTCCTATCAATTTCGACTTCGGTGCTTTTGTAGGGCTGGAATATTACCATTCCCTTCGTGAAAATTTCCAAGTGGGATTGCGGACGCGCCTCTTTTACACAAGTGGGTACGCAGAGTCCTTCGAAAGTTTTGAATTGACTCCAGTGTTGCGGTTTAAGTTGAATTAGGGATATTTTCTAAAGGCAGCGGAGAGGGAAGCTTCTTCGCTGTTTTTTTTGTATCCGATTCCAGGCTAATCCTTCAGCGATAGCGCCCTAAGGAGTAGCTTTCGGCGGTGATCATAGGTAAAGTAGCGTTCAATACGCGCTCGGGGTGAGGTCAACTTCGTTTTTCCATCCATCCAATCCTGAATCAACTGTTGCAAAGCGCCCAGCGCCTTTCTTGTGAGCAGCAATCCGGTATCCCCAATGATTTCTGGAATGGCTCCCACAGCAGAGCCTATCGGTACACAACCACAAGCCATGGCCTCGCCCAAGGCATTGGGGAAGCCCTCCGAACTCGATAGCTGCAAGTAATATTCATGGGTGTTGTACAGCTGCACCAAGGAGGAGGGTGATTCTTTTCCCAATACCCGAATATTCGGAGAAAGAGCCCCGTAGTTCGCGTCCCCCACTAAGGTAAAGATCCAATCAGGATTATTGGCAGCAAATTGTTCAATCAAATCGTATCCCTTGACCCGCGCTCGAGCAGGAGAGGAGGTATGGGTTGCCACCGAAATAAAGGACTGCTTGACCCGCTCCATCCTCAAGTCCTTCCAAAATTCCGTATCAAATCCATTAGGGATCACATGAATAGGTGTCTTTAGACCAGGAATCAGTTGCATCAGGCCCTGCTTCGGATTGATCTTTGGGTCATAGTTGTAGTGCTGGCTTACCAAAGCTTCAGCAACAGGCAGGATCATACTGCAATTTTCAAAGGAGAAGCGGGTAGCCCAAGCAAGGCTTTTCTTCCGAAAGTTGCCATAGCCAATTTCCGGCATGTTGATGCAATCCGTTCCTCCCGCTTGGATGGTGCATTTTTTACCGAAAATCTTCCCAAATACCACCGGAAGGATGCAATGGTACCCCCCAAAAAAACAAAGGTACTGGCTGGTTCGAGGCAGGTACCAAAGCAGCTGAAAAAACTGAAGAATTAGGTAAAAAGGTAGCTTGATAGGGCTTTGAGTAAACTCCAGGTCTTTGATCGGTGCATGAGGACGGATCATTTCCAAATCTCGTTCAATAAAGGCAGTACGGACGGGAAAGCAGTAAATAAGCATAACAGGAGCAAAGAAGAGGCTAATCTAGGAAATGAAAAAGGGGAAACAAAGCTTCCCCTTCCCTGATTTGTGATTGGTTTAAACCACCAAGTTAACAATCTTGCCTGGTACGATTATGATTTTTTTCGGAGACTTTCCCTCTAACCATTTTTGAACCTGCGGATCGGCTAGTGCTGCTTTTTCGATCTCTGGAACTGTCAGGGATAGTGGAAGGTCCAGCTTGGCGCGCAACTTCCCATTGATCATGACCGGATACTCAAAATTGCTTTCCACCAAGTATTCTTCTCTGAATTCTGGAAATGCAGCACGTGTGATGGATGAGGTATGTCCCAACAAGGACCAAAGTTCCTCCGCGATGTGCGGTGCATAGGGAGAAATCAAAATTGCCAAGGGCTCCAATACTTCCCGCTTGTTGCATCCCAAGGCTGTTAGCTCGTTGACACAAATCATAAAGCTAGACACAGAGGTATTGAAGGAATAATTAGCCATGTCCTCTTCCATCTTTTTAATTGCCTTGTGGAGGGCCTTGAGTTCTTCTTTGCTTGCAGGGGAATCCGAAACGGCAAATCCCCCGTTCTGTGGATGGTATAGGTTCCATACTTTTCGCAAGAATTTGTATACCCCATCGATGCCGTTGGTGTTCCAAGGCTTGAACTGCTCCAAGGGTCCCAAAAACATTTCGTACAAGCG
>CAMCBC010000226.1 GCA_945872775.1 Spirosoma fluviale
AGGAGGATCGGACAAGGGGTCCTGATTCCACGTATTTAAGTCCTCTTCGCAGCCCTTCTTCCTTGTATAAGGCAAAGGTGTCGGGGTGGATAAACTCCGCAACTTCAATGTGCATTTTTGTAGGCTGAAGGTATTGGCCTAGGGTGAGGATGTCACAGCCATTTGCTGCCAAGTCATCCATTGCTTGGTAGACCTCTTCCTGAGTTTCGCCAAATCCCAGCATGATTCCAGTTTTTGTTCGCTTACCTGCTTCTTTGGTACGCTTAATTTGTTCTAGGGAACGCTCGTATTTTGCTTGGGGGCGTACCATGCGGTAAAGCCTACCCACGGTTTCCATGTTGTGTGACACTACTTCTTGGCCACCTTCAATCATTCGGTACAGCGCATCCCAATTATTTTTCACATCTGGGATGAGTGTTTCGATGGTGGTCGCTGGAGAAAGTTCTTTTGTCAGAACTACCGTTTGATACCAAATTTCTGCTCCTCGATCCTTGAGCTCGTCTCGATTGACCGAGGTGATGACTGCATGCTTGACGCCCATCAACTGAATTGCTTCAGCTACCCGTCTTGGTTCGTCGGTATCGTATTCATTGGGTCTTCCTGTGGCTACCGCACAAAAAGAGCAAGATCGGGTACACACATTTCCCAAGATCATGAAGGTGGCGGTGCCAGCACCCCAGCACTCTCCCATGTTGGGGCAATTTCCACTTTCGCAGATGGTATGTAATTTATGTTGATCCACCAGTTTCCGCACCTTAGCGTATTCAGTCCCAACGGGCAGCTTTACCCGAAGCCAATCGGGTTTTTTGCGTTTGGTAGCTTCTTCAGAGATTACAGGTAATTCAATCATGGGATTACAATTTGTTGCAAAGGTAATTTAGGGCCGACAAAAACTCGCTTTTTTGAATTACTTTCTAAAGCCAAAGAATAAGGTAAAGTAGGCGGACTGGAAAAATTGTTTGTTGTCAGCGGTTTGAATAAGCGGAATTTTTTTCTGAAATCCTTCCAGTTGGTAGCCTACTTCTAGTCCAGTGGCATTGCTTTTAAAAACCCCAAATTCAAAATGAAGAGCTGCTTTTGCCATTCCTCCAATTGCTAGTTTGGACTGCCCTACCCCTTCCAAAAGTCTGCCCGTTCCTAGAATATTGAACCTGCTTTGGTGAATGGCGGGATCATAAGGCTCTACCACCGTTTCTACTCGATTTATGGCATACTCAATAAAGTAGGGTGCAATAAGACCAATTGAAGGGCCGACCGCAGCCAGTGCGGACACTTGCACTCCTTGATTGGGGGCCTTCTTGAATAAAATAACTTCCCTTCCGTAATGTGGACGAATTGCGTAGAGGTAATTTGATTTACCATAAATGTAATTGTTTCCCGTCACGGTGGTGTACCGTACTTCTTTGGGATGCTTTACATTGGCAAGTTCTAATCCAAAGTAGGCAAACTGTGAATCGTCGATTCGGCTGCCGACTTTTAGGGCAAAACCACCAATCATCCCACCGTTGGTATTCTTATTTACTCCCAATAGGTATTCTCGATCGTATTCGTAATTGCCCGTGTCTTCGCGCTGAGCCAAAACGGGTAGCGTTGAAAGCACGAAAAATGAAAGGAATAGGAAATTCAGCTTAATCATTCGCATTGGTCGAAAATAAGGCCCTATTTTTGATTAGATATCTATATAACTGAATTTTAAAAGTAAGAGTTTATGCCCACTATAAAAAGTTCGTACTTAGGGAACTTAAGAACCCAAGCGACCCATGTACTTTCTGGAAATGCACTGTTGACAGATGCGCCTTTAGATAACAATGGAAAAGGAGAATCTTTTTCCCCTACAGACTTAGTTTGTGCTGCCTTGGGGAGTTGTATGGTAACAATTATGGGGATTGTGGCAGAGCGAGAAGGGGTTTCCTTGGAGGGATTATCTTGGGAAATCACCAAGATCATGCAAAGCGATCCAAGAAAGATTCAAGAAATTCAAGTAAAATTTCATTGGTCTGGAGACGAATTCACTCCTGCCATGAGTCAGAAATTAAAAAATGCCGCCCGCACCTGTCCAGTAGCCTTGAGTTTGGATCCTGCGCTTGCCCAAACGATCAGTTTTAATTTTTAAAACGCGAGTAGAGTTGAGTCCCCTTTTTTCGAAAGAAATAAACCCAAAGAAGTATGTCATTTCTATTTGAAAGTTTTAGTGGATGGAAGAAATATGCTGAAGAGCAGTCTTTGTCCTTGGTAGATGTGGTGCTCGAGTACGAAGTTTCTCAAAAAGGAGTTACCCAAGAGCAGATTTGGCAAGGCCTTCAAAAAGCCTATCAGGTGATGAAGGATGCCGTAAAGACTGGTTTGGAAGAGGAGATGAATTCTCGTTCAGGCATGATTCGCAGCGGTGCCAAGAAAGTGTATAACCATCCGCTGACGGTACTTTCACCCGAATTTCAGCGCTTGATCTCTAGAGCCTTGGCCGCGAAGGAGGTCAATTCTTGCATGGGTCGTGTAGTGGCTGCCCCTACTGCTGGGGCTTCGGGGATACTTCCAGGCACTTTGGTGACGCTGCAAGAAATTCACGGCCTCTCAGATGCCAAGATTTGTGAAGGCTTGCTAATTGGTGCTGGGATAGCCTTGATCATTGAGCAAAAGGCAAGTTTGGCCGGTGCAGTCGGCGGATGCCAAGCAGAAACGGGTTCAGCAGCAGCCATGGCCGCAGGAGCGATTGTCTACTGTTTGGAAGGAACGACGGACCAACTTTTTAATGCAGTAGCCATCACCATTCAGTGCATGTTGGGCCTTGTTTGTGACCCTGTGGCAGGCTTGGTGGAAGTTCCCTGTGTGGTACGCAATGCCAGTGCTGCGGCGATTGCCTTTAGTTCGGCACAAATAGCCTTAGCGAATGTAAGTGCAGTCATTCCCGTGGATGAATGCATTGAAGCAATGGGAGAGATTGGGGCTTCTATGGAAAGCAGATATAAGGAAACGGCCATGGGAGGCTTGGCTGCGACCTTGACCGGTCAAGAAATTTCCAAGCGGGTATTGATTCAAGACATTGAGATCCTTCCCGATGCCGAATCACTGGATTAAGGCACTTATAGGAGGGAAAAGCAATAGCCATTCGATAGAAAAACTAAAGATTGCTCCCCAGATGAGTCCACTGATGAGCATGTAAAGCAAAATTTTCTGTTTATCAGATCCAAAGGATACTAGGATTAA
>CAMCBC010000227.1 GCA_945872775.1 Spirosoma fluviale
CGTAGGCGAACCCATCAACGAGGAAGCTTGGCACTGGTACCACAACCACATCGGCAAGGGCAAATGCCCGATTGTAGATACCTGGTGGCAAACCGAAACAGGCGGCATTATGATCTCCCCACTCGCAGGCATTACCCCCACCAAGCCAGCTTATGCTACCCTGCCACTGCCGGGAATACAGCTGAGCATCGTCGATGCAGACGGCAAGGAGCTTCGTGGCAACTCAGTAGAAGGCAACCTTTGCATTGATTTCCCTTGGCCATCCATGATCAGAACCACCTATGGGGACCACGAGCGCTGCAAGCAAACCTACTTTTCCACCTACAAAAACAAGTACTTCACCGGCGATGGAGTCAAGCGTGATCACGATGGCTATTACCGAATCCTGGGTCGAGTAGACGATGTCATCAATGTGTCCGGACATAGACTGGGTACTGCGGAGGTAGAAAATGCAATCAACGAGCACCCAAAAGTGATTGAATCTGCCGTAGTTGGCTACCCCCACGAGGTCAAAGGGCAAGGCATCTATGCCTTTGTGATTTGTGATATGAGCAATCGAAGTGAGGATAACCTCATTCAAGAAATCAAAGAGACCGTTTCCAAAATCATTGGACCGATTGCCAAGCCAGACAAAATTCAAATCGTACCGGGTTTGCCAAAAACACGCTCCGGGAAAATCATGCGACGCATTCTGCGAAAAATTGCAGAAGGTGTCCTAGACGGCATGGGAGACATCTCTACCCTCTTGGACCCCGAAGTAGTCGAAAAAATCAAGGCCGGAAGAAAATAAAAAAGGGAGTTAAACTCCCTTTTTTATTTTCTTCCTGTATTCAAGATCACTTCCATTGAATGGCAGTGGTGGCGGTAGCTTTGAGAGGGATAGCCAGTCCTGTGGCTGTGGGGTAAAAGCCAATTGGCACGATCTGCAAACCCTGAATAGCCAAATTGGCTACGGAAGTCTGCAGGGAGAGGCGCCCTTGCAATCCTTTCAAGCTTTCACCGATAGTTTCTCCCAGCGGCATTTTCATCCGTTGGCTGAGTTGCTTGTTGATTTTCCCTTTCTTGATCATCGTTCCCAACATCGCTTTGGCACTGCCGCTTTTCATGACAAAATCCAAATTATCCACGCGCAGTACTTGCGTCAGGGGATCATAGACCGGTTGGCCTGCCAGGAATAATTCTCCAGTCAACTCTCCTCCTTTATTGCTAACGGCCGTAAAGGCAACGGTAATTCCCAAGCGATCACCATAGGCTTGCGTACGAAATTGCTTGGCCTGAAAGACATAGGTTTTATTCATTCGAATCGCCTGACCGCCAAAAGATTGTTGAATGAGGGCATCCAGTTCGGCATAGGTAAAAGCGAGGGGCAACTCCAGATCGATTCGATTGGATGCATCCGTGTTGGGGGAGATAGTAGGAAGTGGAAAGGCTCGGCTAGGAACGGCTGTAGCAGGGTGAATTTGGACCTGCCCTTGAAAACCAAGATCAAGGTGCAAGCCCTTGTTGGGCTGCAGGTACTCCCGAAGCTTCACGGAGTCCGGTCGGATGGAGAGGCCGGTTTTTTTACCTTCTACGTCCACCACAATTGGTTTGCCTACTTGGTTCCAAATCGACTCCATCATCGGTTTGAGCGCAAGCAAGTTCGGCTTGGAGGTAAGCTCTTCCTTTGCAAATCGGCGAATTTCTTGGCGAACGAGCGGGCTTAAATCCAGCTCAATCCCTAAAACCGACAGTGCCATTTTACCTCCCAAGTCCAAAAGTTCAAACTCAGAAATCCCCAAATACCAGTTGGACTGAACTTGAGGGTTGATCACAAAAACGGGAGCCAAGGATTGGTTGATCGGCACCTTGGTCTGCAGGAGATTTCGAAGGCCCCCTGGCTTCAAGCCGATTTCTCCTTGGATTTTTAGCGGAAACACTACTTCCAAGCGCTGTTGATCCAATGCGTGAAGCTGGATTTTACCGTTTCTTGAAAAGGCAAAATCACCTACCAACCCATTCCCTAAATCCATGCCCCGCTGACGGAAAATCAGGGAGGGAGTTTCGCGATTGGCTACCGCTGTAAGTGTCGAAAAGGGGATCTCAAGAGGCACATTCAAGGAAGACTTGGTTCCGGGAACTACCGGTAGCGGTAGGCTCGCAGAAGGGTCCAAGGACTTGCAGGATACTGCCAGGAACCCTATCCCAATCCAAAAAATCAATCTGCTTTTAAGGGAAATACGGAAAGTTGGCTCGGTCATTGTACTTGAGAGTTCGGAAGATCTAGGTTACCTTTGTGGAATTAACTACAAAAGTAGCGAAAAGAGTACATGAACTGGAACAAACTCACCTCAGAAGCGCAAATTGATCAAGTGATCTTGGAAAGTGCAGCGAAGCCTGTGCTGCTTTTCAAACACAGTACTAGCTGCTCCATCAGCAGCATGTCTCTGGATCGGCTATCGCGCAACTGGAAGGCAGAAGACTCTGACAAAATCACACCCTATTACTTGGACCTTCTCGCTTACCGAAACCTATCCAATCTAGTTGCGGAGCGCTTTGGCATCCCACATGAATCCCCTCAAGTCCTGCTTATCCAAAACGGAAAAGTAACCTACCACGAAAGCCATTACGGAATTTCGTATGCTGAAATCATGAATCAAAGTTCTTGATAATCGGACTTTTAGACTGAAAATAAACCACTTATCCCTTAGAATTCCCACTCTAATTTTACTCCACAACTCCATTAAACCTTTTGCTCCAAATTGGAGTCAAAGAAGGTGTACTACAACCAATTTATGAAAACTTACCACTTCCTTTTAATTTTAATTTTTTCATTTCTAGTTTCACTCCCATCTTTCGGGCAGCGACCCACCGACCAAGCACGGCCCGAACGAAAGTTTACCGGACAAGTAATCGATGGAGCAGCGAAGACGCCCATGATCGGAGCCAATGTCTTGATCAAAACCGTCACTGACTCCCTGCTTCGCGGTACGGTAACCGGTGCAGATGGGCGATTTGAACTTGCCAGACCCTTTATCCCAGAGGTGAAGCTTGAAATCACCTTTCTTGGCTACAAAACCATCACTAAAATTCACAGTTTTCGTGAGCCGGTGGAGCTAGGTGAACTGATCTTACTGGAAGACACCAAAGTTCTCGGAGAGGTACTC
>CAMCBC010000228.1 GCA_945872775.1 Spirosoma fluviale
TCGTTGTCAATGGTGCCTGGGCATCCCACCGTAGGGATTCCAAACTCCTCAAAAAATACCTTTGCTCCGGTGAAGGTTCCATCTCCTCCGATAGCCACCAATCCTTCAATCCCATGGTCTTGCAAGTGATTAAAGGCCTTTTTTCTTCCTTCAGGAGTCATGAATTCCATGGAACGAGCAGATTTGAGGATTGTTCCTCCACGTTGAACGATGTTGGAAACTGAATAGGAATGCATTCGCTTAATATCCCCTTCAATCATCCCTTCATAGCCTCTGTTTATTCCATAGACTTCAAGGCCATGGTAGATGGCAGTTCTCACGACTGCACGAATACAGGCATTCATTCCAGGTGCATCACCACCCGAGGTGAATACGGCTATTTTTTTCATGGTTTAACGGTTTTAAAAAACCAAAAATAGACATAAATGGACTAAAAAATCCACTTTTTTAGAAAAAGGAAGGGCGAGGTCTCAATTATAATCCAATTGTAATATTAGCTGCAAAAGGATGTTTTTTTAGCTTGTTTAGAGGAACGTTTTTCAGGTTTAAATGAACCAATTAACCACTGATTTTAAAAAAATACTACCTTGAAAGTTCAAACAAACCCAGTATGAAATCTTTACTTTTTCTGACCCGCACCTTCATTGTATTCCTCTTCTTTGCTTCTACCACCCAAGCCCAACAATTGGAAAAGGAACGCTGGGAATCTCAAGCAAAAAAAGTAGAGATCATTCGCGATGATTTTGGAGTTCCTCATATCTACGGTTCCACAGATGCAGCAGCAGTTTTTGGCTTATTGTACGCGCAGTGTGAGGATGATTTCAGAAGGGTGGAGCGCAATTACTTGTGGGCTATTGGAAGACTGGCCGAATTGGAAGGGGAGGAAGAATTGTACTCTGACTTGCGTGCGCAGCTTTACATGACCACAGAGGAAGCACAAAAAGCCTATGCTCAAGCACCAGATTGGTTGAAAGAATTGTGCGTAGCCTTTGCGGATGGCATCAACTATTACTTGCATACGCATTCAGAAGTAAAGCCTCAAGTAATTACGCATTATGAACCGTGGATGCCCTTATTTTTCTTTGAGGGATCCATTGGTGGAGACTTGGAACGCATTTCTACAGCTCAGCTAAAGGCCTTTTATGAACCCAAGTCTGCCCTATGGTTTCACGAAGCACAGGAGCCACTTACGCCGCTTGCTTTTGACGAACCTAAGGGATCTAATGGCATTGCGATAGCCCCAAGCAAGTCTGAATCAGGAAATGCAATGCTGCTTATCAACCCGCATACCTCTTTTTATTTTCGCCCTGAAGTTCACGTGATTAGCGAAGAAGGTCTCAATGCCTATGGAGCAGTTACCTGGGGGCAGTTTTTTGTGTACCAAGGCTTCAATGAGAAAACAGGCTGGATTCACACCTCGAACTTTGTGGACTTCATCGATGAATTTGTAGAGGATGTTTCCGAAGAAAATGGCAAATTTTCCTACCGCTATGGAAATGAAAAGAGACCGGTAGCTACTCAGAAAATCACCTTAAAATACAAGGAAGGAGAGCAGCTCAAGGAAAAAGACTTCACCATCTACCGCACCCACCACGGTCCCATCACCCATCTGGAACAAGGGAAGTGGGTGGCAACAAAGATTAATTGGGATCCTGTACCTGCTTTGGTTCAAAGCTACACCCGAACCAAACTAACCAACTATACGGAATTCAAGGAGATGATGAATATCCGAACCAATAGCTCTAATAGCACCGTTTTTGCCGATGCAGAAGGGAATATTGGATACTTCCATGGAAACTTTATTCCCAAGCGAAATCCGCAAATTGATTTTTCAAAATCGGTTGATGGGACTGATCCTGGAACGGATTGGCAGGGGCTACACACCGTAGACGAGAGCATCCTTATTCTCAATCCTGGTAACGGATGGATTCAAAATTGCAATTCCACCCCATTCACTGCGGCAGGGGAGTTTAGTCCCAAAAGGGAGAATTACCCTTTTTACATGGCTCCAGATCAAGAAAATTTCCGTGGAATTCATGCAAGCCAGTTGCTATCCCAGCAAAAGGAGAAACTCAATTTGGACACCTTTCTACAGCTTGCCTATGATCCCTACTTGCCTGCTTTCTCTTTTCTAATTCCCGAATTGCTTAGTTCGATTTCTGCTACACTTTCAGCTGCCTATGCCCCGGCAATGCAACAGCTCCGGACTTGGGATTACAGAACATCCAAAGAATCCGTTGCCATGTCCATCGCTCATTTTTATGGAGAAAACTACCAGCGACGATTCAGAAGTTTGAACCGATTTGCACAAGAAGATCAAAGGGCTAAAGTTCCTACTGCTGCTGAAATCCAAGCGGTATTTATCCAGACCTTGGATCAAATGACTCGCGATTTTGGGACATGGAATACGCCTTGGGGAGAGATCAATCGCTTCCAGCGGCTAAGTGGAGCCATTGATGCAGACTTCGATGATAGCAAGCCTTATGTGCCAGTGGGGCTCGCTTCTGGCAATTGGGGTGCTTTGGCTGCGTATGGTGCTAGAGCCACTTCCACTACCAAAAGACTGTATGGCTACCGAGGCAATAGCTTTGTAGCTGTCGTGGAATTTGGAACCAAAGTTCGTGCGAAATCCATGTTGGCTGGTGGTCAACAAGCAGATCCTAATTCCCCTCATTTCTTTGACCAAGGTCAGCGCTATGCAGATGCCCAGTTCAAAGAGGTTGCCTTCTACCGAGAGGATGTTGAAAAAAGAAAGGTGACTTCCTATCACCCCGGAAATCGCCCGAAATAGGAAGCCTATTCCTTCTTTTTCTCAAAATCAATTGAGATTCCTTGGATGAATTTCTGTCTTTCTTTTCTACGCCTGGCTCAGGTTCTTTTTGGCTCGCTTGCGCTGTATCAGGCGAATTAGGAAGGCACTGAGTCCGATGATAAAACCCGCTCCAAACCACAAAAATGGGTTGTACATATCAAACAACACCCGGTATCCTGCAGTAAATAAAAACAAGAGTAGGCCTGTGATCGCCCATATGGGTTTATTTTCTTCCTGATCTTTTGATTCAGCTTGGTGGGGTAAATTAACCAAGGATTTGAGTTCGCCCCAATGCCAAACAATAAGTAGAAGATTGGCCAAAAGCATCAATCCT
>CAMCBC010000229.1 GCA_945872775.1 Spirosoma fluviale
TGACAAGCCCGCTCAACTCCAAGCACATGCCTATGCTCAAGGTACGGATATCCACTTGGGACCAGGTCAAGAAAAGCACCTCCCGCATGAGCTAGGCCATGTAGTCCAGCAAAAAGAAGGCCGTGTCAAGCCTACCGTGCAGCTGAAAGGTAAAGTCAACATCAATGACGACAGCGGCTTAGAAAAAGAAGCGGATGTTTTGGGGGGGAAAGCACAATCGGCTGGAATGATTTCAGAAACTGAGAATGATATTAGTACTGCTCAGCGGATTGAAAAAGAGGTGATTCAAGGAAAATTTACGCAAGGAAATGTTATTCAGCTTGTAGCTTTCGATACTTTGTCCCCTGACGAACAAAGAAAGAATCTTGAAGAAGCGAAAACTGGTATTAATACAGCAAGTAAATTGAGTGAAATTGGTGCAGCAATTGAAAATTCAGCAATCGATAAGGGGAAAAAAGATGATGGAGTTAAACGGCTTAAAAATACTGATACAGGGGTAAATCTGGCTGAAAAGTATTTTACTTCCCAAAACCCACCGATGTTGGATGAAAAAAAATCTTTCATAGATGAACGCTATCCTCTTGCAGTTTCGGATCAGAAAACTATTATTTCTAAAGGCATAGATGAAGCTATCACAAAAATTCCTGAAGAACCTAGTTTTGATAGCTTTGTTACTACTGCGACCAGAACAGGGGCCAATAGCGCAAAAATATTTAAACCTGAAGTAATGAATGATGCGGATATGCAAAAAACTGCAGATGTGGCTAAGCAAAAAGGGGGTTTATCAAAGGTTATAAGTGTAACTGCATTTTTTAGCAAAATGGACAAAGAACTAAAGGACCTTTGGATTGAGTACTCGCCAACAAAAAATGAAGATGGAGCAATAAAAATTTTTGAAAGCCAGACTGTAAAAAACAAAGAACTCGCAATTATACCTGAAAATGCACCTTCATCGGATCTAAGATTTGCTAAATTTGATACATTAGCCAAAGCATTTACAGCTCCTGTTATGGGTTGTTGGGGTATGGCTGATGACTATAAACCATTCAAAAATATGAATGAGGCAATTGCTGCTATGGGATTGGATTCAAGATGGTATCCAAAAGGTGCATTTATTGTCACCATTCCCGATAATGGATTAGATCAAGCAGTTACAAATTTAAAAGCTGATAAGAAGGCATTAGGTAAAGCGTCTGTATTCTCTAGTCTTTTGTGGAAAGAATTTAATTATATGGAAAAAATGCGTGAATTAAATAAAACAACATCATTAACAACAGATAACGATGGAGTGGATCGTCTTGATGGCAAAGAGGAAGTAATGTCTACAGATTTTCGACCTTCTGACTTTTTTGCTCAAAAACCTAAATACTTAGGTATATAGTACTGTGGATACAATATTTCATTATGGCCAAGCTATTAATTCAGGTAATCTAGAATCTGTCTGCATTGAGGCTGTAAACGGACACCCCAATGTACCAATGATTTTATTTCCGATGAAAGGAGATAGGTGGCTAATTGACCTTATTGATGAACTTAAAGGCCATAAAATAGAAGCAAGGTTTAAGGAGGTGATGACGTTAATGTACCAGCAAGCTTCAGCTAAAGAAATGGAGGTTTTGTCATCTGTCGCTGAGTATCGACCAGAGGTTATACAGGATGAACAAATTCTTATTTTGCTTGAAAGAATACCTGAAATGTCAGATAATTCCAAAAGCTCTCTTTCTAGAGCTCTTTGCGTTGCTCTGTTAGATAGAGGCCTGATTTATGATACTCGGATACGTTCTTTTGCCTCACAACAATGTTCTCGTGAATGGCTCGCATCAGCTTATGTTTCCTTAGATCATTCATGGACTTTAGCATCATTAGGAAGTTGGTTTAGTGGGGATGGTGTTAAGGATGAAACACTATTACGAAGAATGTGTATGCGGTTAACACTTGGTGAGTTGATTGAATTTGAAAAAGAAATAAAGGATTTGCCATTTCAATCCACAACCAAGAGGATTATTTTTGATTATTTCACTCAAGTAACCACACTTAAAACTTTTACTGATCGCGGTTTGTCTATAAATTGGAGGTGATTTATGATGTGATGGTAAGTTTATGCTCCAAGCGCCATACTTACTTTATTATAGATTCAATAGTTAAATTACTTAATAGTCATCTACTATTTTTAAAACAAAAAAACCGACTTTTAAAAAAAGATGATTATGTCATCTATACATTTTAGGAGGGCTTTGGGTGTTTACTGATAGGTGCTATCTTTATAATTTTAGCAAACACCCTCTTTTTATATTTGATGGGGTAAGGCTTTTTATTTAAAAAATCTGATAGTTTTTTTTGGAAAAATTATTTTTTACTTTTTGATAGTCTACTTTCCGATACAAAACTTGCTGAAAATGTTAGCCAGCAAGTCGTCGGTAGTAACTTCTCCAGTGATCTCACCGAGGTAGTGCAGTGCACGGCGGATGTCCATCGCCAAAAAATCACTTGTTACTTGTCCATCAAGCCCTCCCAAGACTTCAAGCAAGGCGACCCTGGTCTGGGTCAAACTGTCGTAATGACGCACATTGGTCACTAGCGTGTTGCCCGTTCGGAATTTGTTGGTGTTCACCAACTCCAAGATACGTGCTTTCAAGCCGTCCAAATTTTCCTTCTTGCCTGCCGAAATAAACAGTGCATCGGGATGGGTGGCCTGCAAACTCGCAATCAGATTTTCCTTCGCCTTATCGGTCTTGTTGGCCACCTTCAAAAAGGGGACACCCAAATTTTCAAGTTGGTTGATGTCACGATTGATCTCTACCAAGTCGGTATCACTCAAGTCAAACAAATACAGAATCAAGGCAGCAGTCCGCATCTTTTCCTGCGTGCGGCTCACTCCAATGGCTTCAATGGTATCGGTAGTCTCGCGAAGTCCTGCCGTATCGATAAATCGGAAGATCACGCCTCCCAAACTCAGTTCGTCTTCTATAAAATCCCGCGTCGTGCCTGCGATGTCGGACACAATCGCTTTCTCTTCGTTGAGTAGTGCATTGAGTAGGGTGGACTTGCCTGCATTGGGCTTGCCCGCAATCACCGTAGGAACCCCGTTCTTGATCACGTTGCCCAGGTCAAAGCTGAGGATGAGTTCCTCCAC
>CAMCBC010000230.1 GCA_945872775.1 Spirosoma fluviale
GAACCTCATCCGAAGATAAATGGGTGATTCTCCTTTTGAATTGATGTCTTGGGTTTTCAGTTTGAAGGATAAATTCATCCTCTAAAATATAAAATTACCCCATGAAATCAGAATTTTTCAATTGGGAATTTTGGGGACCTATATGGGGACTAAAAATAAAACCAACACCTAAAGTGTTGGTTTTCAAGCATTTAAATATAGTAATAGTCGGGGTGACAGGATTTGAACCTGCGACCACACGCCCCCCAGACGTGTACGCTACCGGACTGCGCCACACCCCGATGTGGAGGGCAAATTTAGAATTTTCTTCAAATTTTTACAGGCGCTGCCTAAATTTTGCTCGCTTGGGAAACTTGTCCACTCATTTTAAAAAACTACATCGCTTTCCTTTCCATTTAACAGCCACTAAAGTAGAATCCGAGGCTTTAAAATCCGCCTAAAAAAATCCAAAAATGCCTTGACTTTCAAACTTGGCAGAAAAGGGATTAATCGTATCTTTGCCGAATTATTTACAGAATCTAACACTGAATCCGACTAGTTTATGGAACAAGCGCTGATTTATTTAGTCCCTGCGCTGGGACTTGTAGGCCTACTCATCATGGCAATTAAGTCTGCCTGGGTGACCAAGCAGCCCACAGGAGACAAGAACATGGTGGAACTCTCCGGCTACATCGCCGACGGCGCCATGGCGTTTTTGAAAGCGGAATGGAAAGTGCTTTCCTACTTCGCCGTGATTGCAGCTATCCTTTTGGCTTGGTCAGGTACACTAGTACCTACCTCTAGCCCCGTAATTGCCATTTCCTTTTTGATTGGCGCATTCCTTTCTGCCCTAGCTGGCTACATCGGAATGAAAATCGCTACCAAAGCCAACGTGC
This sequence comes from Spirosoma fluviale, assembly GCA_945872775.1. Taxonomy (GTDB): domain Bacteria; phylum Bacteroidota; class Bacteroidia; order Cytophagales; family Cyclobacteriaceae; genus Algoriphagus. The sequence goes on from CAMCBC010000230.1 coordinate 876, forward strand.
GTACTACTCAAGCTGCTCGCACTAGCTTGAAGCACGCGCTAAAAGTATCTTTCACCGGTGGATCTGTAATGGGTCTTGGTGTTGCTGGACTTGCCGTTTTGGGCCTTGGTTCCCTATTCATCGTATTTTACCAACTCTATGTGGTATCGGTAGGTGCCGGTGTCAATGGAATTGAAATGGAAAAAGCACTTGAAGTGCTTGCAGGCTTCTCACTTGGAGCGGAATCCATTGCACTTTTTGCCCGTGTGGGTGGTGGTATCTACACTAAAGCTGCTGACGTAGGAGCTGACCTAGTAGGTAAGGTAGAAGCAGGGATCCCTGAGGATGATGTGCGTAACCCAGCGACTATCGCAGATAACGTAGGTGACAACGTAGGTGACGTAGCCGGAATGGGTGCCGATCTTTTCGGTTCTTATGTAGCCACTATCCTTGCTACCATGGTTTTGGGACGTGAAATCGTATCCCTAGACAACTTTGGCGGTATCGCCCCAATCCTATTGCCAATGGTATTGGCAGGACTTGGTATCATCTTCTCCATTATGGGGATGGCCTTCGTAACCATCAAAGATGACAAAGGAGATGTACAGAAAGCTTTGAACATGGGCAACTGGTCTTCGATCGTGTTTACCGGTATCGCTTCTTTCTTTATCGTGAAGTACATGCTTCCTGAGACCCTTTCCATCCGTGGATATGAGTTTACCAACATGGATGTATTCTATGCAATTATCCTTGGTCTTGTAGTAGGTACCTTGATGTCCATCATCACCGAATACTACACCGCCATGGGCAAGCGCCCAGTGCTTTCCATCATCAAGCAATCTGCTACCGGACACGCGACCAACATCATTGGTGGTCTTGCTGTAGGTATGGAGTCTACCGTTCTTCCTATACTGGTTTTGGCAGGTGGTATCTATGGAGCGTATGAATTTGCTGGTTTGTATGGAGTAGCAATCGCTGCTGCAGGTATGATGGCTACGACTGCAATGCAGTTGGCAATCGATGCCTTCGGACCTATTGCGGACAACGCAGGAGGTATTGCTGAAATGAGCCAGCTACCTGAAGAAGTTCGTGGCCGTACCGACATCTTGGATGCGGTAGGGAACACCACTGCAGCTACAGGTAAGGGTTTTGCCATCGCTTCTGCTGCTTTGACCTCATTGGCCTTGTTTGCGGCATTCGTGGGCATTGCAGGCATTGATGCGATTGACATCTACAAAGCAGACGTACTTGCCGGATTATTTGTCGGGGGCATGATTCCATTTATCTTCTCTTCCCTTGCCATCGCGGCAGTAGGTAGAGCGGCGATGGACATGGTAAACGAAGTGAGACGCCAGTTTCGTGAGATCCCAGGCATCATGGAGTACAAGGCCAAGCCGGAGTACGAGAAGTGCGTAGAGATCTCTACCAAAGCTTCTATCCGTGAGATGATTGCTCCTGGAGCGATCGCTTTGATTTCTCCAATCATTGTTGGATTCATCTTTGGTCCAGAAGTACTTGGAGGCATGCTTGCAGGGGTGACCGTATCAGGAGTATTGATGGGCATGTTCCAGTCCAACGCCGGTGGCGCATGGGACAATGCGAAGAAGTCCTTCGAAAAAGGAGTAGAAATCGATGGAGAGATCTACTACAAAAAATCTGAACCACACAAGGCGTCCGTTACCGGTGACACGGTAGGGGATCCTTTCAAAGATACCTCTGGTCCATCAATGAACATCTTGATCAAATTGATGTCTATCGTTGCCTTGGTCATTGCACCACACATTTCTGAAAAACCTCACGGAGAAGCAGCTGAAACAGCGCTAATCAACAAAGAGGTGAAGAAGGAAATCAAGATGGTCGATGGCAAGGAAGTCGTGACCGAAACCATCACCATTACCAAGTAAAAAATAAGTCACCCACTCATTTTTTAAAAGACTCTCCCAGAAGGAGAGTCTTTTTTATTGTTATTATTAAAGAATCCCCCTAGCCCCCTTGTCAAGGGGGAATTACATCTCCTCATCCTTTAAACATTAATTAAGAAATAAAATTTTTGAGTTAAAGGCATCAGTTTGGAGACCAGGTGGTGCGAATCCCTCCCGATAGTCATCGGGACAGGCACTTACAAGGGGGTATGCCTGTCCCGCAGAATTGCGGGAGGGGGATTT
>CAMCBC010000231.1 GCA_945872775.1 Spirosoma fluviale
TCGACCTCGATGGGTAGATGGTAGCGGTTTGAGTCGACACAATTTAATGACACCAAGATCCTTAGTTCGTGTAGTAGAGAAACTAGAGGGATTGCTTCCTGATGGCCAATTCGAAGAATACCTTGCTGTTGGCGGAAAATCAGGCACGCTAAAAAACACCTTTCAGGCCGCTCAGCCTTACTTATTTGCGAAAACAGGAAGTATGAGCCATTCCTATAGTTTGGCAGGAATCGTAAAGACAAAGTCTGGAAAAAGCTATGCTTTTGCATTTATGAATTCAAATTTCCCTTTTCCAGTTTCGACTGTGCGAAAAGAAGTGGAAAAAGTAATGCTACAGGTCAGAGATCACTTTTGAAGTAGCCAGCAATTGATTAAGTTGTCCAGAACTTTGATTGCCTAAAAATTGTACCCCCATGAATAAACGAAGTTTCTTGAAGTCCATAGGCCTTTTGGCAGCCTCAAGCCCCATGCTTGCATTTGATTTTTCAAGGTCAAGTAGTCCCAATCCCCTATTGCCTGTAGCCTTACTTCGTGGTCAAACAGTTGGGATTATCAGTCCATCGGCAGCTTCCGCAGACCGAATGGAATATACCTTCGCAAAGGAGGCGATGGAGGCAATGGGATTAAAAGTGAAGGTGGGTTCAAATTTTAAAAATCGATTTGGCCATCTGGCGGGCACAGACGAAGAACGTGCTGCAGATTTCAATGCCATGTTTGCAGATCCAGAGGTGAAAGCTATTATCTGCCTACGTGGCGGATCTGGGGCAGCTCGAATCCTACCGCTAATTGATTACGAACAAGTAAAAGCCAATCCAAAACCATTGCTTGGCTATTCGGATATTACTGCATTGCTTTGCGCACTTTACAGTCAAACCGGCTTAATTTCATTTCATGGTCCAAACGGATCGGGTAGCTGGAATAGCTTCCATGCCAACCAGTTTCAACAGCTGTTTTTTGACCAAAAGTTGCTCAGCTTCAAAAACGAAGTAACCAAAGGAGATGACCTGGTAGCCAAAGGAAATCGAATTCAAACCCTCACAAAAGGGACGGTAGAAGGTAAAATCTTAGGAGGAAATCTAACTGTACTAACTGCTTTATCTGGAACTCCTTACTATCCTGATTTTCAGGATTCTATTTTGTTTATTGAAGATGTGGGTGAAGACCCATACCGCATCGATCGGATGATGAGTACACTCAAACTCAATGGCACTCTCGGGAAAATAAAAGGCTTCGTTTTTGGGCAATGCTCGGATTGCAAACCAGGCAGTGGTTATGGAGCATTCACGGTGGACCAAATCATGGATCAGTACATTATTCCCTTGAATATCCCTGCCTATATTGGCGCAATGATTGGGCATATTTCGAAGCAATTTATCATTCCTGTAGGTGCTCGTGTACGCTTGAATGCCGATCAAGGAAGTATTACTCTTCTTGAAAAAGTCTTTAGAACTAGCTAAACGCATGTACTCCAATTTTTCATTTTTCCTTCTACTTTGCATCACCATGTCTATTTCACAGTTTAGCCAAGCACAACAAAAAACCTTGAGCTACCTTGCTTTGGGTGATAGCTACACCATTGGTGAAGGAGTGGATGTCAGCGATCGTTATCCGATGCAACTGGTCCAAGAGTGGAATAAGGCGGCTAAAACACCATTTGCTTCCCCACTAATCATTGCAAAGACGGGTTGGACTGTGGATGAACTAGAAGCAGGCATCCAAGCCACTCCTACAGCAGCTGAGGGCTATGACTTGGTCACCTTGCTGATTGGAGTCAACAACCAGTACAGAGGTCGATCTGTAGAATCCTATGCCCTTGACTTTGAGAAAATGCTCCAGCGTGCAATTGCTTTTGCAAGGGGAAATAAAGCGCATGTCATCGTGCTCTCCATTCCTGATTGGGGAGTTACCCCTTTCGCAATCAGCAAAGGGGTAGATCCCACCCAAGTAGCCAACCAAATACACGACTACAACGAAACGAAAAAAGAGATTTGCGAGAAGCATGGCATAAAATTCATTGACATCACTGTGGAATACCGAGTAAATGGAGGATTGCCTGAAGGGGTGGTCGAGGATCAGCTTCATCCTTCCAAACTCATCTATGGACAATGGATGGGCAAACTGCTCAAAGAGCTCAACACCATGAAGTTCTAAAAACAGACCTGAATTTAATTTTAGATCCAATGAAAATAATTTGCATTGGCCGCAATTATGCAGCACATATTGAAGAGTTAAAAAATGAAAAACCTGGACAGCCAGTTGTTTTTCTTAAGCCCGATACTGCTCTTATAAAGGGAGGAGCGCCATTCTACTATCCTGACTTCTCCACCAATATCCACCACGAGGTGGAGTTGGTACTCAAAATATCAAAGGAAGGAAAATACATCCAACCTCAGTTTGCAAACCGCTACTTTGAGGAAATAGGGTTAGGGATTGACTTCACCGCTAGAGACCTACAAGATCAATGCAAAGCCAAAGGATTGCCCTGGGAAATTGCAAAGGCATTTAATGGATCGGCACCCATTGGGGATTTTAAATCAGTTTCAGAGTTTAGCGACTTAAAAAACATCGACTTCCACCTCGAAATCAACGGAGAAGTCAAGCAAAAGGGAAATACGAGCCTGATGCTCTTTGATTTTGCCACCATCATCTCCTACGTATCTCAATTCTTCACCCTCAAAAAAGGTGATCTTATCTACACGGGTACTCCCGCTGGAGTAGGGCCAGTGCAAACGGGTGACCAGCTGATCGGATTTATTGGAAATGAAAAAATGCTCCATGTTGAAGTTAAGTAAGCTCGCATTTTTTAGCCTTCTTTTAAGTGTAGGGTACTTTTCTACGGGTTGGAGCCAGGAAATTCAAAAAGGATACTTCCAGTCCCCCGTAAAGCCAGGTGCTCGAAATTACCTTGCCGGCAACTTTTCTGAACTTCGTCCCAACCACTTTCATACAGGTTTGGATTACAAGTTTGGCGGAGTCGAGGGCGAACCTATCTATGCCGTAGCGGA